>NZ_JBHVFE010000370.1:0-9177 GCF_042801945.1 Kitasatospora sp. NPDC057542 | reverse complement strand
GCCCGCGTCCGTGGACGCGGGCCCCTCCGGTGCAGCCGTCCGTCAGCGCATCGAACCGGTGCGCAGCAGGGTGCGGATGACGCGCATCGCGACCGAGAGGCTGGACAGCTCGTAGTTGTCCGAACCCCTTATGTCGTCGAGGGTGCTCTTGGCGCGCTTCAGCAGGGTCCCGTTGAGCTCGGCCCAGGCGGTGTACCGCTCCTCCGGGGTGGCGCCCTCGGGACCGCAGGCCAGGATGTCGGCGGTCAGCGCCGCGTGCGCCGCGAAGAGCTCCTCGCGGATCGCGGCCCGGGCCATCGACGACCAGCGGTCGGTGCGGGGCAGCTCGATGATGCGGTCGAGCAGGTGCGAGATCTGGAGCCGGTCGCCCAGGTCGTAGTAGAGGTCGGTGACCTCGGCGACGTCCTTGCCGGAGCGGTCCGCGACCTCGGCGATGTCCAGGGTCGGGAAGACCGAGGAGAGGCCGGCGATCCGCGTGGCCAGCTCCTCCGGCACCCCGGCCTCGGCGAGCTCGTCGTACACCGACTCGAACCAGGCCAGGTCCTCGCCGCGCAGCGGCTTGGGCAGCGAGGCCCAGACCTGGTTGACCCGGTCGTGGAAGAACTCGATGGTGCCGGCGATGTCGAGCGGCTGGCGGCGGTTGTTGAGCATCCACCGGGTGGCGCGCTCGACCAGGCGCCGCGAGTGCAGCCGCATCTTGGTCTGCACCCGGGCCGGGACCTTGTTGTCCAGGTCCTCGATCTCGGCCCAGATCTGCTCCAGGTCGAAGACGGCCCGCGCGGCGGTGTGCGTCCGGGCGATCTCCTCGTAGGTCGCGCCGGTCTCCTCCTTCAGGCGGAAGGCGAAGGTGCAGCCACCGCGGTTGATCGTGTCGTTGACGATCAGCGTGGTGATGATCTCGCGGCGCAGCGCGTGGTTGTCGATCGCGTCGGCGAACTTCGCCCGCAGCGCGCTCGGGAAGTACTCGTGCAGCGCGGTGCGGAAGAACGGGTCGTCCGGCAGCTCGGTGGCCAGCAGCTCCTCGGCCAGGATGATCTTGGTGTACGCGAGCAGGACGGACATCTCGGGCTGCGAGAGGCCCCGGCCGCTCTGCTGGCGCTCACGGATCTGGCGCTCGGTGGGCAGGAACTCCAGCGTCCGGTCCAGCTGGCCGGCCGACTCGAAGCGGTTGATCATCCGGGCGTGCACGTTGACCATGCTGTGCGCCTGGGCGACGGCGTTGGCCAGCACCACGTTCTGCGCGTAGTTGTTGCGCAGCACCAGGTGGCCGACCTCGTCGGTCATCTCGGCCAGCAGGGTGTTGCGCTGCTTGACCGTCATGTCGCCCTCGGCGACGACCTGGTTGAGCAGGATCTTGATGTTGACCTCGTGGTCCGAGGTGTCCACACCGGCGGAGTTGTCGATCGCGTCGGTGTCGATCCAGCCGCCGGCGCCCTCCGGACCGCCGGTGGCCGCGTACTCGATGCGGCCGAGCTGGGTGCAGCCGAGGTTGCCGCCCTCGCCGATGACCCGGGCCCGGACCTGCTCGCCGTTGACCCGGATGGCGTCGTTGGACTTGTCGCCGACCTCGGCGTTGGTCTCGGTGGAGGCCTTGACGTAGGTGCCGATGCCGCCGTTCCAGAACAGGTCGACCGGAGCCTGGAGGACCGCCCGCATCAGCTCGGCCGGGGTCAGGCGGCTCTCCTCGACACCGAGGGCCGCGCGGACCTGCGGGGTCAGCTGGATCGACTTGGCGCTGCGCGGGAAGACCCCGCCGCCGGCCGAGATCAGCGACTTGTCGTAGTCGTCCCAGGAGCTGCGCGGCAGCTCGAACAGGCGGCGGCGCTCGGCGTAGGAGGCGGCCGCGTCCGGGTTCGGGTCGAGGAAGATGTGGCGGTGGTCGAAGGCGGCGACCAGGCGGATGTGCGAGCTGAGCAGCATGCCGTTGCCGAAGACGTCGCCGGACATGTCGCCGATGCCGATGACGGTGAAGTCCTCGGTCTGGGTGTCGACGCCGAGCTCGCGGAAGTTGCGCTTGACCGACTCCCAGGCGCCGCGGGCGGTGATGCCCATGCCCTTGTGGTCGTAGCCGGCCGAGCCGCCGGAGGCGAACGCGTCGCCCAGCCAGAAGCCGTAGGACTCGGCGACGCCGTTGGCGATGTCCGAGAAGGTCGCGGTGCCCTTGTCGGCGGCGACGACCAGGTAGGTGTCGTCCTCGTCGTGGCGGACCACGTCGGCCGGGTGCACGACCTCGCCGCCGACCAGGTTGTCGGTGATGTCGAGCAGCGCCGAGATGAAGGTCTTGTACGAGGAGACGCCCTCGGCCAGCCAGGCATCGCGGTCGACCGCCGGGTCCGGCAGCTGCTTGGCGACGAAGCCGCCCTTGGCGCCGACCGGGACGATGACGGTGTTCTTGACCATCTGCGCCTTGACCAGGCCCAGGATCTCGGTGCGGAAGTCCTCGCGCCGGTCGGACCAGCGCAGACCGCCGCGGGCGACCTTGCCGAAGCGCAGGTGGACGCCCTCGACCTGCGGCGAGTAGACCCAGATCTCGAACGCCGGGCGCGGGGCCGGCAGCTCCGGGATGGCCTTCGGGTCGAACTTCATCGACACGTAGGAGTGCCACTCGCCGGAGACGGCGTGCTGGAAGAAGTTGGTCCGCAGGGTGGCCTTGATGAGGTTCAGGAAGGAGCGCAGGATGCGGTCCTCGTCCAGCGAGACGACCTCGTCGAGGGCGCCGGCCAGCTCCTCCAGGATGCCCTCGGTCAGCTCCAGGGCGCCCGAACGGTGGCTCGGGCTCAGCCGGGCCTCGAACAGGTTGACCAGCAGCCGGGTGGTGTGGGTGTTGTTGCGGAGCGCGTCCTCCATGTAGTCCTGGGAGAACGTGGAGCCCGCCTGGCGCAGGTACTTGGCGTACGTGCGCAGCATCATCGCCTGGCGCCAGGTCAGCCCGGCGGTCAGCACCAGCTCGTTGAAGCCGTCGTTCTCGGCCTTGCCGGTCCAGGTCGCGGCGAAGGTCTCCTGGAAGCGCTCGCGGGCCTCGTCGGTGAGCTCGGTGGCCTCGCGCAGCTTCAGGCCGAAGTCGTAGACCCACGCGGTGGTGCCGTCGGAGCGGCGCAGCGCGTACGGGTGCTCGTCCAGCACCTCGACGCCCAGGCGCTGGAGCACCGGCAGGACCTCGGTGAGCGAGATCGGGCCGCCGACCCGGTAGATCTTGAAGCGGCGCTCGTCGTGGCCGGCGCCGACCGGCTGGTACAGGTTCAGGCGGAAGTCGCCCTCGCCGTGCAGCGACTCGATCTGCTTGATGTCGGCGACGGCGGTGCGCGGCGGGAAGTCGGCGCGGTAGCCGTCGGGGAAGGCGTTGGCGTACTTGTGGCCGAGCTCGGCGGCCTTCTCCTCGCCCAGTTCGAGGTGCAGCTGGTCGTGGAAGCCGTCCATCCAGAACCGGGCGGCCTCGGCCAGCCGGTTCTCGATCCGCTCGATGTCGGAGTCGGTGAGGTGCGGCAGCTCGGTGCCCGGGGCGACCCGGACCACGAAGTGCAGGCGGGTCAGCACCGACTCGGTGGCGTACACCGTGTAGTCGATGGTGGCGCCGTTCAGCTCCTCCTTGAGGATGTCGGTGAGCAGCAGCCGGATGCGCGTGGTGTAGCGGTCGCGCGGCAGGTAGATGAACGCCGAGAAGTAGCGCCCGTACTCGTCCTGGCGCAGGAAGAGCCGCAGCTTGCGGCGCTCCTGGAGGTAGAGCACGCTCGTCGCGATGGAGAGCAGCTCGGAGGCCGGGGTCTGGAAGATCTCGTCCCGCGGGAAGGTCTCCATGATCTGGAGCAGGTCGCGGCCGTCGTGGCTCTCGCTGGAGAAGCCGGACTCCCCCAGCACCGCCTGGACCTTGCGGCGCACGACCGGGATGCGGGTGACCGACTCGGTGTAGGCGGCGGAGGAGAACAGGCCGAGGAAGCGGCGCTCGCCGACCGGCTCGCCGGCGGCGTTGAACTTCTTCACGCCGACGTAGTCCAGGTAGGCCGGGCGGTGCACGGTGGCACGGCTGTTGGCCTTGGTCAGGACGAGCAGCTTCTTCTCGTGGGCCTTGGCGCGCACCGGCGCGGAGAGGCGGCCGAAGGCCTCGCTGACCGCGTGGTGGGCGTCGTCGTGGCTGTGCGGGTCGGAGCGCAGGATGCCCAGGCCCGTCCCGGCGACGGCCTTGAGGACCTCCTCGCCCTCGTGCTCGACCAGGTCGTACTCGCGGTAGCCGAGGAAGGTGAAGTGGTCGTCGGCGAGCCAGCGCATCAGCTCCCAGGCCTCGCCGACCTCCTGCTCGGGCAGGCCGGCCGGGGGCTGCTCGGCCAGCTCGTCGGCCAGGCGCAGCGCGCTCTCGCGCATCTTCGTCCAGTCCTCGACGACCTCGCGGACGTCGCCGAGCACGCGGCGCAGGTCGGCCTCGATGGAGCGCAGGTCCTCGCGGTCGGTCTCGCGGTCGATCTCGATGTGCATCCACGACTCGACCGTCGCGTCGGCGGGCCACTCGGTGCCGGCGGCCAGGCTGCGGGAGCAGGCGTCGACGTCCAGGATCTCCAGCAGCTTGCCGGTGATGTCACGGCGGACGACCAGCTGGGGGTGGATCACGATGTGGATCGCGCGGTCCTGGCGGGACAGCTCGTTGGTGACGGAGTCGACCAGGAAGGGCATGTCGTCGGTGACGACCTCGACCACGGTGTGGCCGCAGGACCAGCCGTTCTCCTCGACCGAGGGGGTGTGGACCCGCACCTCGGCGGTGCCCTGCGGGCGCTTGAGGCCCAGGCGGTAGTGGGAGGCGGCCGCGCCGTAGACGTCGACCGGGTCGCGGTCGACCAGGTCCTCGGGCGCGGTGTGGAGGTAGTAGTGGTGCAGGTACGCGGTCAGAGCGCCGTTGCTCAGACCCTCCCCCGGCGCCGCTCCCCCCACCTGGCTGTTCTCAGCGGCTGCGGCTGCCTTCTTGAGCAGTTCGGCCTTGGCTGCGTCCAGCTTGGTCTGCATGACTTCTTGGCTCCTGTCGCGCGCCGTTGCGTGACTCGGTGGTGTGTGGATGTACACCGACGGGTCACCGCAATCCTGCCGCACCATCCGACTGAAAGGGGCTCATGGCACGCATGAAACGCCCGCCCAGCGGGTAGGACGTCTCATTCGTCCTGCGAGCCACCCGACGACGCCAGCCAGCCTAACCGGATCAATCGAAGGTGGACAGGGACAGGTAGGCGCAAACCCGCAGGATGTCGGGTCCGTCCTGGACACCATGTCCAAACCGGAGCCTGGTGTTCACTCTCAGCCCATGTGCGGGTGACGGTGGTGCGTCGGCGGGACGAATGTCTCCTTGATCGACCGGGCCGAGGTCCAGCGGAGCAGGTTCTGCGCGGCGCCCGCCTTGTCGTTGGTGCCGGAGGCCCGGCCGCCGCCGAAGGGCTGCTGGCCGACGACGGCTCCGGTGGGCTTGTCGTTGATGTAGAAGTTCCCCGCGGTGAAGCGCAGCTCCTCGACGGCCTGGGCGATGGCGTAACGATCCTGCGCGATCACCGAGCCGGTCAGCCCGTACGGGGCGCCGCCGTCGACCCGGCGGAGCACGTCGTCCCAGCGGGAGTCCTCGTAGACGTGGACGGCGAGGATCGGGCCGAAGTACTCGGTCCGGAAGATCTCGCCCCGGTGGTCGGAGGAGACCAGGACGGTCGGCCGGACGAACCAGCCGATCGCGTCGTCGTACTGCCCGCCGGCCGCCAGTTCGATCGTCGGATCGGCCTTCGCCCGCTCGATGGCGTCCCGGTTCTTCTCGAAGGCGCGCCGGTCGATCAGGGCGCCCATGAAGTTGGACAGGTCGGTCACGTCGCCCACCGCGAGCGCGTCCACCTCGGCCAGGAAGTCGTCCTTGATCTTCTGCCAGAGGCTGCGCGGCAGGTAGGCCCGGGAGAGCGCCGAGCACTTCTGGCCCTGGTACTCGAAGGCCCCGCGGATCAGCGCGGTCCTCAGGATCTCCGGGTCGGCCGAGCGGTGGGCCAACAGGAAGTCCTTGCCGCCGGTCTCGCCGACGATCCTGGGGTACGTGCGGTACCCGCCGATGTTGGCGCCGACGGTCTGCCACAGGGACCGGAAGGTGGCGGTGGAGCCGGTGAAGTGCAGCCCGGCGAACGCCGGGTCGGCCAGTGCGACCGGGGAGACCTGGAGGCCGTCCCCGGTGACCAGGTTGATCACCCCGGGCGGCAGGCCGGCCGCCTCCAGCAGCCGCATCAGGTGGTACGCGGCCAGGGTCTGGGTCGGCGCGGGCTTCCAGACCACGGTGTTGCCCATCAGCGCGGGGGCGGTCGGCAGGTTGCCGGCGATCGCGGTGAAGTTGAACGGGGTGATCGCGTAGACGAAACCTTCCAGCGGACGGTGGTCCGTGCGGTTCCACACGCCGGGCGAGGAGATCGGCTGGTCGGCCAGGATCTGCCGGGCGAAGTGGACGTTGAACCGCCAGAAGTCGATCAGCTCGCAGGCGGAGTCGATCTCGGCCTGCTGCGCGGTCTTGGACTGGCCGAGCATGGTGGCCGCGTTGAGCGTCTCCCGCCAGGGTCCGGCGAGCAGGTCGGCGGCGCGCAGGAACACCGCCGCGCGGTCGTCGAAGGAGAGCGAGCGCCACTGCCGCCCGGCGGCCAGCGCCGCGTCCACCGCCGCCCGGGCGTCCTCCCGGGTGGCGTTGCCGAGCACGCCCAGCTTGGCGGCGTGGTGGTGCGGCTGGACGACCTCGATCCGCTCACCGCCGCCGAAGCGCTGCTCGCCCCCGACGGTCATCGGCAGCGGGACCTGCTCGGCCGCCAGCTCGTCCAGCCGCCGGACCAGCCGGTCCCGCTCCGGGCTGCCGGGCGCGTACGCGTGCACCGGCTCGTTGACCGGGACCGGCACCTCGGTGACTGCGTCGATGGGCATGGCGGCTCCGTCCTGGCGGCTGGTCGGGTGTGACACCAGCCTGACCAGCCGGGGCGCGATCCGCCCGTTCAGACACGCGGATGGCGGACGTGGCGCCCGCCACGTCCGCCCGGGCGGGCGGACGGGCCCGAGGGTCAGCCCGCGATCCGGCCGGCCAGCTCGACCGCCTCGGCCAGGCTGTCCACCACCGGGACGCCGACCGGCTCCAGCTTCTCCCGGGTGTGCGAACCACCGGTGTAGAGCACCGCGTGGGCGCCCGCGCCGAGCGCCGCCAGGGCGTCGTCCGCGGCATCGCCGATCAGCACCGTACGGGCCGGGTCCACCCGCTCGCCGAGCGCGGCCAGGTGCCGGGTCAGGTGCTCCGCCTTCTGCCCGCCGGACGGGCCGCTGCGGCCGTCCACCCGCAGGAAACCGCCGGTCAGTCCGAAGGTGTCGACCAGCGGCACCAGCTCCGCGTGGTCGTACATCGACAGCAGGGACTGGCTGTTCCCGGCCTCCCGCCAGCCGTCCAGCAACTCGCGCACGCCCTCGGTCAGCCCGCAGGACGGACTGAGCTCCCGGTAGCGGTCGTGGAACGCGTCGTCGAGCCTCAGCCACTCCTCCGCGGAGGGCATCCGGCCGAGCAGCCGCTGATAGAACCGCGGGATCGGGATCTCGTACTGCTCGCGGTACTCCTGAAGGGTCATCGGCCCGATGCCGACGGTCGCGAAGGCGGCATTGCTCGCCCCGAGCACGGCTTCCATGTCATGGAAGAGCGTGCCGTTCCAGTCCCAGACGATGTGAGTGCGCACGGGGTGAAACGGTAACCCGGACGGGCGACACGCCGGTAGGACGGAACTCACGCGAGCAGGGACGGGATCTCCTGGGTCGCGTACCAGAGCAGGTCGTGGTCCTCGGCGCCGTCCACGGTGAACTGGGCGTCCTGGTCGCCCGCGTCGGCCGCGGCCACCGCCGCCACCGCCGCCGCGACGTCGGTGACCACCTCGTCGTCGGCCACGTCGGCGTGCACCGCGGCCGCCTTGGCCAGCCGCACCGCGCCTGCCAGCACCACCCGGCCGAGCGAGGCCTGGTCCTGGTACTCGTCGCCCGGGAAGGGCCGCACCGACGCGTCGGCCACGTCCAGCGCCACCACCACCCGGCGGCGCGGGGCCTGCGGGTCGCCCGCCAGCAGCCGCAGGGAGGACTGCGCGGCCCGGTTCAGCGCCGCGTACTCCAGTTCCTCCAGGTCGTCGCTGACGTACCACTCGCGCAGCGCGGGCGTCACGGCGTACGCGGCGGACTGCTCCAGGGAGCCGCCCTCGTGCGCCGCCGCCAGGCCGGTCAGGGTGGTGGGCACGTACACGCGCATCGGTGGCACTCTCCGGTTCGTCCAGCGGGGTTCGTCCAGCGGCACAGATTCTCCAGCGCCCCAAGAATAAGCGCCGCCGGGCCGCCCGTGATCACCTCCGCCCCGGGGCGGGCGCTCACCGCTGGGCCCGCAGGGCCTCCCGGCTGGTGCGCAGCGCGCTCTCCAGGACGGCGCCGCGGCGGGCCGGGTCCATCATGTTCGGGCCCATCACCGCGAGGTCCGCCAGGGTCGGCGCGAGCAGCCGCACCCGGACGCCCTCGGCCCGCAGCAGCGCGGCCTCGCGCAGCAGCTGCCGGGTGACGGCGTGGCGGTAGCGGCTGACCAGCTGGGCGAGCACGCCGCGCGGGCGGTCCCGGGCGCGCCACTCGCGCAGGGCGACCAGGGCGTCGCGGCCGCTCCCGAGCCGCCCCTGCTCCCCGGCCCGCCCCTGCCGGGGGTCCAGCCGCAGGGCCATCGGGGCGATCACGTACACCTCGTCCAGCCCCCGGCCGAGCATCAGGTCGGCGTTGGTGGCGGACCAGCAGCCGCCGTCCACGTACGCCGAGCCGTCCAGCCGCACCGGCGCGAACCAGCCGGGGATCGCGCAGGAGGCCATCACGGCCTCGGGCACCGGGACGGCCGGGGCACCCGGGTCGCCGAAGACCACCCGGCGGCCGCTGCGGTAGTCCACGGCCACCACGCGCAGCGGCGGTCCCCCGTCGCGGGGCCCCGGCAGCCCGCCGGTGCCGGGCGGTTCACCTTCACCGGGCGGTTCGCCGGTGCCGAACAGGCCGCGCACCAGCTCACCGACCGGCGCCAGCGAGCCGCGGCCGTGCGGCGCGATCGCCGAGACCATGGTCAGCAGCGGGTACTCGCGCGGGTGCCGGACGGCGTCGCGCAGCAGACTGGGCGAGCCGATGCCAGCCCGGGGGCGCGGCGGCAGC
>NZ_JBHVFE010000369.1:0-9249 GCF_042801945.1 Kitasatospora sp. NPDC057542 | reverse complement strand
GTCCAGGCAGACCGCGACCACCGAGCCCTCGCCGACGCCGAGTTCGCGCAGTCGTCCGGCGGCACGCTGCGCCTTCCGGTCCAGTTCCCCGTAGGTCAGTCGGCGGACGCCGTCCCGGCCGGGCGCGACCACCGCGACGACCTCCGGTCGCTCGGCGGCGGCCTTGGCGATCAGCTCCGGCACCGGGGTGTCGTGTTCGATCCGACGCTCGGCGCCGCTGAAGCCGGTGAGGATCTCCCGCCGCTCGGCCTCGCCCAGCATCCGCAGCCGCCCGACCGGCTCGCCCTCGGCGGCGCGGGTCATGGCGTCCAGCAGGTTGCGGTAGTGCGCGGCCAGCCGCTGGACGGTAGCGGGCTCGAAGAGGTCGGAGTTGTACTTGAAGACGCAGTGGAAGCAGCCGTCCGCACGGTCCTCGTAGGCGGACAGCGTGATGTCGAACTGTCCTTCCTCCTCAGGGAGTTCGATGTACTCCAGGCGGTATCCGAAGCGCTCCACGGCGACCTTGTGGGTGAGCAGGATGAACATCGCCTGGAACACCGCGGAGCGGCTCGGGTCGTGCTGGAGCCCCAGCTGCTCGACCAGCAGCGGGAAGGGGTACTCCTGGTTGTCCAGGCCGCCGAGCACGCTCTCCCGCACCCGGGCCAGCAGTTCGGCCACGGTCGGCTCCCCGGCCAGGCTCACGTGCAGCGGCAGCGGGTTGACGAAGTAGCCGTAGACGGACGCGAACTCCTCCTGGGTGCGGCCGGTGACCGGGCTGCCGACCACGATGTCCGGCTGCCCGGACCAGCGGTTCAGCAGCAGGTAGTAGGCGCCGAGCAGCACCATGAACGGGGTGGCCCCGTTGGCCCGCGCCAGCTCGTGGACCCTGGCCGTGAGTTCGGCGTCCAGCCGGAAGAACTCGGAGGCGCCGTTGTGGGTCTGCACGGCCGGGCGCGGCTTGTCGGTGGGCAGTGAGAGCACCGGCACCTCGGCCGGCAGGTGGCCGCGCCAGTAGTCGAGCATCCGCCGGGCCTCGGGCCCGGCCAGGAAGCGGTTCTGGCGGTTGAGGAAGTCCAGGTAGCGGGCGGGGACCGGGGGAAGTTCCGGGGTGCGGCCCTGGCGCAGCGCCTCGTAGACCTCGAACAGTTCCTCGATGAAGGTGAAGGTGGAGATCGCGTCCGAGACGATGTGGTGGACGGCCTTCATCAGCACCCAGCGGTCCGGCCCGCGCCGGAACAGCCGCAGCCGTACCAGCGGGTCCCCGGCGAGGTCGTACGGCCGCCGGTACTCACGGACGATCAGGTCGTGGATCTCCTCCCAGGGCCGTCCCTCGACGTCGAACAGCCCGGTGTCGGCCTCGGCCTCCTCCCGGATGCTCTGGACCGGGCGGCCGTCCTCGGCGGTGAAGGTGGCGCGCAGTTCGGGGTGCCGGGCGACCAGGAGGCGGAAGGCCGCGAACATCAGCTCCGGATCGAGCTCCGCGCGGACCTCGACGGCGCCGCCGATGTTGTACGCGAACCCGTCCGGGTGCAGCAGGCGCAGGAACCAGAGCGCCTGCTGGTTGTGGGTGAGCGGGAAGCGGGACTCGTCGGTGTACAGCTCGACCTCGGCCTCGGCCGGGCCGCCGTCGGCGGCGAGCCGCTCGGCCAGGCCCTCGGCGAGCAGGTCGACCAGGTCACCGACGGTGCCGTTGCTGAGCAGGGCCACCACCGGCAGGGCGACGCCCAGTTCGCCGTGCACCCTGGCGCGCAGCTCCATCGCGAGCAGCGAGTCCAGGCCGTGCGCGCCGAGCCTGGTCTCCGCGTCGATCCGCTCGGCGCCGATCCGCAGCACGGCCGCAGCGGCGGCGGTGAACCGCTCGGTGGCCAGGTCCCGGCGGGCCTGCGGGTCGGCCGCGCGGTAGGCGTCCAGGAAGCCGCCGGTCTCGGCCGGGGCCTGCTCGGCGGCGCTCGCCGCCAGGTCGGCGACCAGTGGCGGCGGCGCCGGGTACCAGGAGAGGAAGGTCGGCCAGTCGACCACGGTGGCGACCAGCAGCTGGGCGCGGTCCTGGCCGAGGACGCGCTCCAGGACCGCCGTTCCGGCGTCCGGCGGCAGCGAGCTCATGCCGCGGGCGTCGCGGTAGTGGGCGACCAGGCCCAGCTCCTCGATCATGCCGGTGGCCCAGGGGCCCCAGTCCAGACTGAGCCCGGGCAGTCCCTCGGCCCGGCGGTGGTGGGCGAGGGCGTCCAGGAAGGCGTTGCCGGCCGCGTAGTTGGTCTGCCCGGCGGTGGTGAGCAGCGAGGCGACGGAGGCGAACAGCACGAAGTGGTCGAGCGGTTCGTCGCGCAGCAGCCGGTGCAGCAGGTGGCCGCCGGTCACCTTGGGGGCGTAGCCGGCGTCGAAGGCCGGGCGGTCCATCTGGGCCAGCAGGGTGTCCTTGACCTGCCCGGCGAGGTGGAACACGCCCCGGATCGGCGGGCTCTGGCACTGCCGGTAGTCGGCGAGCCAGTCCGTGAGGGCGGTCTCGTCGGTGACGTCCACCGGGGCGAGCAGCGGTTCGGCGCCGAGCGCCTGGAGTTCGCGCAGGAAGGCGATCCGCTCGCCGACGGGGCTGTCCGGGTCGGTGTGCGCCCACTGGGAGCGCTCGGGCAGGACGGTGCGGCCGACCAGGATCAGCCGCCTGGCGCCGCGCCGGACGAGGGTGCGGCAGAGCAGCCGGCCGAGGGCGCCGAAGGCCCCGGTGACCAGGTAGCTGCCGTCGGGGCGCAGGACCGGGGGCAGCGGGCGGGTGAGGCCCTCGGCCTGTCGCAGCCGGCTGGTGAGCCGGCCGCCGGACCGCAGGGCGATCTCCTGCTCGTCCCCGGCGGCGAGTTCGGCGAGCAGTGCCTCGGCCTGGCCGACGGCGTCGACGGCCGGGTCGAGGTCGATCAGGGTGCCGCGCTGGGCGACCAGTTCCTGCTGCCACAGCACCCGGCCGACACCCCAGGCGGGGGCGCCGAGCGGTTCCACCCGGTCTCCGGGGGTGGCGGGCTGGGCGCCCCGGGTGACGATGTGCAGCCGGCCCTCCGGGCGGGCGGCGGGCAGGGCCTGGGCGAGGGTGATCAGGGAGTAGGCGCCGAGGGTCGCGAGCGGGCCGAGCCGGTCGGCGGCGGTGGCGGCCAGGGCGGGCTGGTCGAGGTTCCAGAGGTGGACGACGGTGCCGAAGCCTGGGTCGAGCTCGGCGAACAGCCGCTGGATGTCCTCTGCGGAGTCGGGCCGCACGGTCGAGTGTCCTTCGCCGTGCCGGTACCCGGTGCCGGGCCGGACCAGGTGGCAGCGGGCGCCGCGCCCGGCGGCCAGTGCGGCCAGCCGTTCGGCGAGGCCGTTGCGGTCGGCGAAGAGCAGCAGGTCGCCGGGGGCTTCGTCCACGGCCGGCTCGGGGGCGGGCACCCAGGCGACCTCGGTGAGCCAGCCGTCGATGGTGGCCAGTCCTACGGAGCTCGGGGCCTGGGCGACGTCGGCGACCCGGAAGCCGGTGACCTTCCCGACCGGGGTGCCGTCCTCGGTGTGGAGCGCGAGGTCGCCGACGAGTTCCTCGCCGCTGTCCCGGGTGACGGTGGCGTGCACCCACAGCGGGCGGTCGCCGATCTCGTCGAGCCGGACCTCCTCGATCGAGACGGGGAGCCGGACGCTGCCGCCCTCCGGCGCGTCCAGCCGGGTGGTGAGCAGGGTCTGGAAGCAGCCGTCCAGCAGCACCGGGTGCAGGTGGTGGTCCGCCGCGTCCGGGCCGAGCCGCCCGGTCGGCCGGATCCGGGCCAGTGCCTCGCCGGGCCCCACCCACACCTCGGCGATGGCCTGGAAGGCGGGCCCGTAGTCGTAGCCGCGCTCGGCCAGTTGCCGGTAGCAGTCCGGGCCGTCGAGGTGCCGCCCCCGGGCGCGGAGTGCGTCCGCGTCCAGTGCGGGCCCGTAGGAGCGGCGCTGGCCGGTGCGGACCCGTCCGCTCGCGTGCACGCTCGGCTCGCCGCCGGCCGGGGTCGAGGCGATGGTGAAGCGGGCGTCCTCCGGCGCGTAGCCGAGCTGGACGGGAACGGGCTCGGTCTCGGAGAGGAACAGCGCCCGGTTCAGCTCGACCTCGGCCAGCGTCACCTCGGTGCCGCCGGTCAGGGCGCGGACGGCCTGGGCGGCCATCTCCAGGTACCCGGCGGCCGGGAAGACCACCTGGCCCTCGATCCGGTGGTCGGTCAGGTAGGGCAGCCGCTCCGGGTCGAGCGCGCTGGTCCAACCGGGCTGGGCACTCGCGGTGCGGCGGCCGAGCATCGGGTGGTCGAGCCGGCCGAGCCGGACCTGCTCGACCGGCTTGGGCTCGACCCAGTACCGGTCCCGCCGCCACGGGTAGGCCGGCAGCGGCACCGGGCGGCCGGCCGGGTGCAGCGCTTCCCAGCTCAACTCGACGCCGAGGGTGTGCAGTTCGGCGAGGCTTCGGGCGAACCGCTCGGGCTCGTCCTGCTGCCGGCGGATCGACGGCAGGGTGTGCGCCTGCTCGGCGCACTCGCGGATCGCGTGGCCGAGCACGGGGTGCGGGCCGAGCTCCAGGAACAGCCCGTGCCCGTCCTCGGCCATCCGTTCGACGGCGGCCCGGAAGCGCACCGGGTTGCGGACGTTCTGCCACCAGTACTCGCCGTCCAGCTCCGGCCCGCGGGCGAGCCCCTCACGGCCGGTGAGGTAGAGCGGCAGCCGCGTCTCCTGCGGCTTGACGGCGGTGAGCGCGGCCACCAGCTCGTCCCGGATCGGGTCCATCCGCACGCTGTGGTACGGGACTTCGACGTCCAGCGGGCGGGCGAAGACGCCCTGTTGCCGCAGGTCCTCGGCCAGCTCGCGCAGCGCCTCGGTGTCCCCGGCCAGGGTCACCGCAAAGGGGCTGTTGACCGCGCCGAGCGACACCTGCGAGCGGTAGGGGCGGATCCGGCGCTCGGCCTCGGCCTCCGGCAGGCCGACCGCGAGCATGGTGCCGGTACCGGCCAGGCGCTGCTGGAGCGTGCTGCGGGCGAGCACCACCCGCACGGCGTCGGCCAGGTCGTACACCCCGGCCTCGTGGAAGGCTGCGACCTCACCGGTGCTGTGGCCGACCACCGCGTCGGGGATCAGGCCGTGGCTCCGCCAGAGCGCCGAAAGCCCCACCTGGACGGCGAAGTTGGCAGGCTGGGCCAGCCAGGTCTCGGCCATCCGGGAGTCCGCCTCGTCCCGGCCCAGCTCGGTCAGCAGCGACCAGCCGGCCTGCGCGCGGATCTCCCGGTCGACGGCCTGCACGGCCTCCCGGTAGACCGGCTCGTGCTCGTACAGCCCCCGGCCCATCCCCCACCACTGCGGGCCCATGCCGGTGAACACCCAGGCCAGCCGGCGCTGCCGGCGTTTCCGGGCACGGCCCTGGACCACCCGCGGGTGCTCCTCGCCGCGCTCGTACGCGGCCAGCGCCTCGTCCAGGTCCTCCCGGGTGGAGTAGACCACTCCGAGCCGCTCGGGCAGGTGCTGGCGGCGGCGCGCCAGGGTGTGGCCGAGGTCGGCCAGGGACGTCCCGCCGGCGATCTCCTGCCGTACGGCGGCGGCCAGTTCGGGCAGTCCGGCGGTGTCCTTGGTGCTCAGCGGCAGTACCGTGCGGGCCGGCCCGGCGACCGGTGTGGTGGGCCCGGGCTGCGGCGGTTCCTCCAGCAGGACGTGGGCGTTGGTGCCGCCGAAGCCGAAGGAGTTGACGCCGGCACGGGCCGGGCCCCGGTGCTCGGGCCAGTCCGCCGGGGCGGTCGGGATCTCGAACGGCAGCGCGTCCAGGTCGATGCCGGGGTTGGGCTGCTCCAGGTTGAGGTGCGGCGGGATGCGGCGGTGCTTGATCGCGAGCGCGGTCTTGATCAGCCCGGCGACGCCGGCCGCCGCCTCGGTGTGCCCGATGTTGGTCTTGACCGAGCCGACGTAGCAGCGCTCCCCGGCGCGGCGGCCGATGCCGAGCACCCGGCCGAGGGCGGCGGCCTCGATCGGGTCGCCGACCGGGGTGGAGGTACCGTGCGCCTCGACGTACTGGAGGCTGCCGGGCAGCACCCCGGCCTCGGCGCAGACCCGCTCGATCAGGGTGACCTGGGCGTCCGCGCTGGGGACGGTGATGCCGTTGGTGCGGCCGTCCTGGTTGACACCGGTGCCGAGGATGACGGCGTGCACCGGGTCCCCGTCGCGCAGCGCGTCGGAGAGCCGCTTGAGCACGACCACGCCGACGCCCTCGGCCCGGACGTAGCCGTCGGCAGAGGCGTCGAAGGCGCGCGAGCGGCCGTCCGCGGAGAGGAAGCCGCCCTTGGTCTCCGCGATCGTGTACTGCGGCGCCATGTGCAGCAACGCGCCACCGGCCAGGGCGAGTTCGGTCTCGCCGCGGAGCAGGCTCTGACAGGCGAGGTGGACCGCGACCAACGAGGAGCTGCACGCGGTGTCGATCGAGACGCTGGGCCCGCGGAAGTCGAAGCAGTGCGAGATCCGGTTGGACACCATCGTCATCATGGTGCCGGTGGCGGTGTGCGCCGCGATGGTGCCGAAGTCGAGGTCGGCGAACTGGAGGATCTTCCAGTCGAGGGTGAAGGCGCCCATGTAGACGCCGACCTCCCGGCCGGCCAGCTCGCCGGGGCGCAGGCCGCCGTCCTCCAGCGCCTCCCAGCTGACCTCCAGGAGCTTGCGCTGCTGCGGGTCCATGTGTTCGGCCTCGCGCGGGCTGATCCCGAAGAAGTCCGGGTCGAAGGTGTCGAAGCCGTCGATGTAGCCGCCCCGGCCGCCGATCAGCCGCCCTGGCTTGGCCCGGTCCCTGCTGCCCAGGGTGCCGATGTCGTAGCGGTCGGCGGGCGTCTCGGTGAGACAGTCCCGGCCCTCGATCAGGTTGCGCCAGTAGGTCCGGTGGTCGTTGGCGTGTCCCGGCAGGCGGCAGCCGATACCGGTGATCGCGATGCGCTCGCGGGACACGGCGAAGGGCGAGGAGGTCATGATCCAATCCGAGGGTGATGGCATGGCGCCGCGGTCACGGGGAGAGTGGGGCGGCCTCGCGGGCCGGGGTTCAGACGGACTGCTCGGTGGTCTTCACCCGGCGCCAGGGGTGCAGCAGGGTGGCGCCGAGTTCCCCCGTGGCGGGGAACGCGACCGGGTCGGTGAGGCCGACGGCCTTCGGCGCTCTGCCGGGCCGCCAGGTGAAGCTCCCGAACACGTGGTCCCAGAGCGAGAGATCGGAGGCGTAGTGGCCGGCTTCGGCGAGGTCGGTGCTGTGGTGCAGGCGGTGGAGTTCCGGGCCGGCCAGGACATGGCCGAGCGGGCCGATTCGGACGTCGATGTTGGCGTGGACGAAATACCCCTGGGCCAGGACGAATATTCCGACCACGAACACTGAATCGGGCGAGAATCCGATGAGAGCCAACGACAGTTGGACCACGGACTGCGCGAGGAGAACGTCCAGGAAATGATTCACACCGTTGTTCGCGACGTTCACCTTGTCCGGGACGTGGTGCACCCCGTGCAGCCGCCAGAGCCACCGGTTGCGGTGGGACCAGCGGTGCACGAGGTAGTCGCCGAGCGAGCCGACCAGCAGCGCGAGTGGGATCTCCACCGCGAACGGCAGCGCCGGGTGGGCCGGGCCGAGCAGTTCCACCAGCGTCGACACCAGCCCCTGAGCCAGCCCTCCGCCGACCATGCTCAGTACGAAGTAGAAGCTGTACCAGCCGAGTTCACGTCGACTCGGATGCCAGTCGGCCCGGTACGGGATCACCCGTTCCAGGATCGCCAGATATCCGATGGTGGCGACCAGGAAGAGCGGGGAGACCCGATCCGGCGCCCAGTGGAAGTGCAGGGTCGCGACGGCCGTGCACAGCACACCCAGGAGCAGCAGCGGATGGGCGAGCCGGCGGGCAATGGCTGACAGCACGCGCCCCCCGTTCTTCGCGGACTAACGACTGGAAACGTCAGAGACTCTAGCGGCAGACGCGTGCCGCGACAGTCATTCGACGTTTTAACTCCATGAATGACCCGATCGGCGGACTATACGCGCACGAAGTTGACGTCTGAATGGCGTGAAGGGGGCGCATTTTCGAGAAAGCGCCGGAGTTGACGGTGCGCGACCGTGGCTGTTCAGGACGGCAAGCGCTGTTGTGCGCCCCTTCTGCGCTGCCCCGCGCGGATACCGATCCGGCCAAACCCGACGGCAGTCGCCACCCCTCTCACACCACCGCCGGGTCAGGAGCGGGCCGGCTCCGCCAGTCGGCGGGCGGCACGGGGCGCGTGCGCCGTGAGACGGTCGCGCAGACCGCGCAGCTCGTACTCGACCAGCGCGGGCAGGGCGGTGGCACCGGTCGTCTCCAGGGCGGGGCCGAGCAGTTCGACGGCCGCCGACGGGTCGTGCGCACAGACGAGGCAGTCGGCCGCCCGGACGATGAAGAGAAGACGGCTGGACGGCAGCTGGTCCGGACCGAGTTGGCCGAGGGCGGTCTCGGTGGCGCTCAGCGCCCGGCGGGCCAGCCGGGGGTCGTCGGTGGCCGCGGCGAGGTCGCGCAGCGCGGCGGCCGCGGCGGACTCGACCCGCATGCGCATCGAGGCGATGGACAGCCAGGGCACGTCCACCTCGTCCTCCGCGCCGATGTGGTCCAGGTGCGTCCGGGCCAGGTCGACCTGCCGGACGGTCGCCCGCACGTCGCCGGTGAGTGCGTACGCCCGGGCCCGGCTGATCCGGCCCATCGCGCCGGCCCAGTGCCGGTCCGGGGCGACCCGTTCGATCTCGCGGGCGTAACCGAGGGCGGCGACCGGGTCGCCGTCCAGCCGGGCCAGGATGCTCATGTCGCTGAGCGTGCCGACCTGGGTGGCCTGGTCCGCGGCCAGCCCGGCCCAGGTGAGGGCGCGGTCGTAGCAGGCCATCGCGGTGGCGTTGCGGCCGTCCTGCATCCGGAGCGCGCCGGCCGCGTGGGCGTGCTCGGCGGCCAGCCGGGCCAGCGGATCGCGCTGTGCGGCGGGGGCGGCGGAGAGCCGGGCGAGCACGGCGTGCAGGGTTCGCTCGACGGCGCCGGCCAGGCCCGGCCGGTCACCGGTCTCGCCGGAGCGCAGGTGGGCGGCGAGCAGGCCGGTCAGGGCGTGCGCGGTGACGGCGTCCAGCGGGGCCGCGGCAACCGGGTCGGCGAGCGCCTCGGGGGCGCAGAACTCGGCGTGCAGGGCGGCGAGTTCCACGGGTTCGGGGACCGCACAGCCCTCGGCGCCGTGCAGCGGGCAGAGCAGGCCGTAGTCGGGCAGCCGCAGCGGAGCGGGGGCCGGGAC
>NZ_JBHVFE010000368.1:0-9254 GCF_042801945.1 Kitasatospora sp. NPDC057542 | reverse complement strand
GGGCCGACTTTCCACGCAACCGCTTGGCGACCATCAGACTCCTGCGCGAGCAGACTCCCCCTGACGCCCCTCGTCCACGGGGACCAGCCGACCGATTTCCCGCGCCAGCCGGACAAGACCCGAAAGCAACCGGCCACCGAACCAACCCCGCACCAGAACTCGACCACGCCGACTTCTGGTGTGCCGCGAACAAGCCAGGAGGCGCGGTCGGCGAATCTCCGGCCCATCGCCACCGCACGAGAAGTCGATCAGGTCGACTTCTCGTACGCTCGGCCGAAGCTCTGCGGGCGCCGGAAGTGCCGGACCAACACCCACAGCCTTCTCGAACAGAAAGTCGGATCTACCGAGTTCCCGCAAACTCTACACGAGTAGATGCACCCCTTGGCGACGCGGCTCGACGCAGGAAGTCGGACCGGCCGACTTCCTGCACGAGCCGGACAAGCCACCAAGGCCGACCGGCCGGCGGGCCCATGACGCACCGAAAGTCGGCCGGGCCGACTTCCTGCGCACAGCGAGCCAGGAGGGGCGCGACCCCATACACAGGGAAACGGCGACAGCCTGGTCGCCCAGCACAGCGAGATGGAAGCGCGACCCGAGCTTGGCCCTCAGAACGGCCGCTGCGCGGGAAGTCGGCCGGGCCGACTTCCCGTGCGCGGGCAGCGACCCGGCAGGCACCCACCAGGGGCTTCGGCGAACGAGCCGCCCAGCCATTGCGCCCGGGCACGGCGCAGGAAGTCGGACTGGTCGACTTCTCATGCGCCGCCAGGAAGCCCATGCGGCCGCTGCGCGAGAAGTCGGCCGGGCCGACTTCTGGTGCGCGGGCAGGGCCCGGCGGGCGGCCGGCAGCTTTCAGGGGGCGGGCTGCACAGCATGCCGCCCGCGGGCCGTGCCGCAAGTCGACCGGGCCGACCCCCGGCGTGCTGCGGGGAAGTCGATGCGGTCGCGTGGAGAGTCGGCTGGGCCGACTTCCCGTGCGCGGGCAGGGCCCGGCGGGCGGCCGGCAGCTTTCGGGGGGCGGGCTCCGCAGAGATGGTGTCCGGGGCGGTACCGGAAGCCGGCCGAGCCGACCCCCGGCGTGCTGCCGGGAAGTCGACCTGTCGACTTCTGCGCATGTCAGCCGATGAGGGTGGCGAGGGTGTTGCCCTGGGGGTAGAGGGCGGCAACCGGGGGGAGGTCGGCGGGGGCGCCGGCGTGGAGGACGGTGAGGGTGCCGACGCCGGTCCGGGTGGGGTCGGCGACGCGGCGCAGGGCCTGGGCGGCGACGGCGTCGGCGGAGCCGTACAGGGTGAGCGCCGGGGAGGCGGTCGGGGCGACGGCGGCGCGGATGCGGTCGTCGACGAGTTCGTAGTGGGTGCAGCCGAGCACGATGACGTCGGTGCCGGCCGGTGTCCGGGCGGCGGCGTCGGCGATGGCGGCCGTGATGGCCTCGTCGTCGCCGTGCTCGACCGCGTCCGCGAGGCCCGGGCAGGCGACCTCGGTGATGTCCGCCGAACCGCCGAAGTCGTGGATCAGCCCGCGCTGGTAGGCGCTGCCGGTGGTGGCCGGGGTGGCCCAGATGGCAACCCGGCCACCCTGCGCTGCGGCGGGCTTGATCGCCGGGACGGTGCCGATCACCGGCAGCCCGGGCTCCAGCTCGGCCCGCAGGGTGGCGAGCGCGTGCACGGAAGCGGTGTTGCAGGCGATCACCAGCGCGTCGGGTTCGAGCGCGGCGGCGGCCCGGCAGCAGCCGAGGGCCAGCTCGGTGACCTCTTCCGGCGTACGGGGCCCCCACGGCATCGAGGCCGGGTCGGAAGAGAGCACCAGATCCACGTCCGGGCGCAGCTTCCGAAGGGCGGCAGCGGCGGCCAGCAGGCCGATTCCGGAGTCCATCAGTGCGATCTTCACGGGTCAAGACTTTAGTCGATCCGCCCGCCCGGCCCGGTTCTGCGGCAGACTGCCGGGGTGACCGTCCTGCTGTGGATCGCCGCGTTCTCCCTGCTGGTCTGGCTCTGGCTGGCGTGCTGCCACGGCTCGTTCTGGCGCACCGACGTACGGCTGCCGCCGCGTCGTCCGCCGGTCCGCTGGCCGCAGGCGGCGATCGTGGTGCCGGCCCGGGACGAGGCCTCGGTGCTCCCGGTGAGCCTCCCGACGCTGCTCGCGCAGAAGTACCCGGGGCGGGCCCGGGTGATCCTGGTGGACGACCACAGTTCGGACGGCACGGGCACGCTGGCGGCGGAGCTGCGGACGATCGACGGGCTGGAGCTGACCGTCACCACCCCTCCCCCGTTGCCACCGGGCTGGACCGGCAAGCTGTGGGCACTGCGGCACGGCGTGGCGCTGGCCGGGCCGGACGTCGAGTACCTGCTGCTGACGGACGCCGACATCGCGCACGGCCCGGACTCGCTGGCCGAGCTGGTGGCCGCCGCCGAGAGCAACGGGCTGGACCTGGTGTCACAGATGGCCCGGCTGCGGGTGGAGACCGGCTGGGAGCGGCTGATCGTGCCGGCTTTCGTGTACTTCTTCGCCCAGCTGTACCCGTTCCGCCGGAGCAACCGCCCGGGCGCCCGGACGGCGGCCGCAGCCGGCGGCTGCTCGCTGGTGCGGCGCGAGGCGCTGGAGCGGGCGGGCGGAGTGGCGGCGATCCGCGGTGCGGTGATCGACGACGTGTCGCTGGCCCGGGCGGTGAAGTCCACCGGCGGCCGGACCTGGCTGGGCCTGGCCGACGACGTGGTCAGCGTGCGCCCGTACCCACGGCTGGAGCAGCTGTGGCGGATGGTGTCACGCAGCGCGTACGCCCAGCTCAGGCACTCGCCGCTGCTGCTGTCCGGGACGGTGCTGGGGCTGGCGCTGGTGTACCTGGTCCCGCCGGTGGCGACGGTGGCCGGGCCGGCCGCGGGGGTGCCGGCGGTGGCGGCCGCGGGCGGGGCGGCGTGGGCACTGATGGCGGGCACGTACCTGCCGATGGTCCGGTACTACGGGCAGCCGGCCGTGGCCGTGCTGCTGCTGCCGTTCACCGCGGGGCTGTACCTGCTGATGACGGTGGACTCGGCGGTGCAGCACTGGCGCGGCCGGGGCGCGGCATGGAAGGGCCGCACCTACTCCCGGGCCTGAGAAACCCCCTGCACAGCGGGCCGCCCCGATCCATACTGCTCGGATGGACCGTCAGCAGATCTCCCGTCTCGCCCATGCCCACCACCCGATCGCGGCCCCCCTGGCGGACGAGTCCGTGGCCCGGCTGCTGGACCGCGCCACCGCCGGGACGGAACGGGGCCGGGCCCTTGACCTCGGTTGCGGTGAGGGCGCCTGGCTGCTCCGGACGCTGGCTGCCCGCCCGGGCTGGCAGGCGGTGGGCGTGGACCTTGACGCGGCGGCGCTGACCCGGGCCCGGGAGACCGCGACCGCACTCGGCGTGGTCCGCCGGATCGGCCTGCACCACCTGGACGCACGGGATTTCGCCACGAAGGAGCCCTTCGACCTGGTGCTGTGCGTCGGCGCCACCCACGCCTTCGACGGTCTGCTGCCGACGCTCGCCGCGGCCCGGGAACTGCTGGCCCCCGGCGGCCGGTTGCTGGTCGGCGAGGGGTTCTGGCAGCGCGAGCCGTCGCAGGCGACGCTGGACGGGCTGGGCGCGGTCCGGGAGGACTTCGCGGATCTGGCAACGACCACCGACCGGGTCCTCGCGGACGGCTGGACACCGGTGTTCGGGCACGTCAGCACCGAGCAGGAGTGGGACGACTACGAGTTCTCCTGGACGGGCTCGCTGGCCGAGTGGGCGCTGGACCACCCGGACCTCCCGGACGCGGCAGCCGCCCGGGAGGCCGCGGACCGGCACCGCACCGAGTGGCTGCACGGCTACCGGGGGACGCTCGGCTTCGTCACGTACCTGCTGCGCCGCGACTGAAGCGGCTGAATCGGCAGAAGCTGTCGAAACAGCCAATCCACCTGCCCGGCACCGCACATGAGCGAGCTGGTCCGATGTCGCGGCAAGGGCCGGGAACGCAGGCTCAGCGGCTGTGTTCCTGTTCCTGCCGCACCAGGCGGTCGAGCACCTCGGGCATCGCCTCGACCCCACCGGCCAGGGTCGGCGAGGTGCGGTACTCGCCCTGGATCACGACCGTCGGCAGCTCGTTGATGCCGTAGCGGGTGAAGGCGGCGGCGGCCTCGTCGACCGACCGGTTCACCACGGCGGAGCGGTACGTCCGGCCGAACGCCTGGCCGTCGACGCCCTGGCGCACGGCCCAGTCGGTGGCGGTGGCCTCGGTGGTGACGTCGAGCCCCTCGTCGTGCACGGCCCGGAAGGCGCCGGCCTGGAGCCGGTCGACCAGGCCGAGGTGCTCCAGCGTGTAGTACAGCCGGGCGTGGGCACGCTGCACGGCCTCGTCCCGGGTGCCGGGCCAGACGGCCGGGACGCGGCGCAGCGCGACATCGGCGCGGTGCTTCTCCGCCCAGGCCCGCAAGGGCTGTTCGAGCGCCTGGGAGTGGCCGCAGTCGTACCAGAAGAACTCGACCGCCTCGGTCAGGGCGCTCTCGCGCACCCGCTGCGGGTGGTCGGGTTTGACGAACTGGACGCCCCTGGAGGGGACTTGGTTGGTCGTCGCGCCGGCCTGGACGGGGGACGCGGCAATCCCGACGGCGACGGCGAGCAGGACGGTGGACCGCAGCAGCGACTTCGAGTTCACACCGGGCAGTGTGCTGGTGGCGGCTCGTTTCCGGCCGGTTGCTCAGGCACGGGCCGTGCCGGATTCGTCCGGACGGCGCAGCCGGGCCTCGCCCGTGGACGGAGCCGACCACCGACGGGGTCGATGCGGTCAGCCGGCGCCCTCCGTGCCCGCCGTCCAGACCTCCGCGACCAGTTGCTGCCAGGCGTCCACGACGGCACCCAGTTCGAAGTGCTCCAGCGCGTGCGCCCGGGCCGCCGCACCGAGGCCCGCCCGGTTGACCGCGAGCACCTTGCCCAGTGCCTCGGCGAGGGCGAGCGGGTCCCCGGGGGCGACCAGCGCACCGGTCGCGCCGTCCCGGACCACCTCGCGCACCCAGCCGACATCGGTGGCCACCGCGGGCACCCCGGCCAGTGCCGCCTCGATCAGCGCACCGGGCACCCCCTCGCTGTCGCTGGTCAGCAGCAGGGCGTCGGCGGCGCGGTAGAGCGGGACCGGGTCGGGCAGCGGGCCGAGGAAATGGGCGCGGGCGGCGGCCGGGTGGCGGGCCAGCGTCTCGCGCAGTGGTCCGTCCCCGGCGACGGCGAGCCGGACGTCGGGCAGCCGGTCGAGCACGTCGAGGGCGAGGTCGAGCCGCTTCTCCGGAGCTATCGCCCCGATCCAGGCAACCAGCAGCACGTCGGCCGGAAGGCCCAGCGCGTGCCGCGCCGCGCGCCGGTCGTCCCGGCCGTCGGCGGGCGGATAGCTTTCGGCCGCACGGGAGTTGGGGATCACGTGCACCTTGCCCTCGGGCAGCCGGAACTGCTCCTCCAGGACGTCGCGCGCCTCGTCGGTGAGAGTGGTGACGGCGGCCGCGCGGTGCATCAGCGCGCCGCCGCGCACCCGGCGCAGCCGGTTGGCGGTCCAGTAGCGCGGGTGGCCGACCGAGACGTAGACGAAGGGCGTACCGGTCCCGGCCAGGGCGAGGGCGCAGGCGGCCAGGGTGTCCGAGCCGTGCGCGAGCACCACGTCGGCGGTGCGCGCGGCGGAGCGCAACGCCCGCAGCGTGCTCGGGTGCAGCCGGCCGGGGCCCAGCACGGCGGCGGAGCGCAGCCCGGAGACGGCGGAGCAACCGGCGGCGCCCCGACCCGCGGACTCGGAGTCGTCACCCGCGGACTCGGCGCCCCGGCCCGCGGCGCCGGGGCCCGGGCCCGCGGAATCCGGGCCGGCCTCGGGGGGCCCGGAGTGGACGGCAGGATGCGGGGCGAGGGCGCACAGCGCGGAGGGCTGCCCCCGGCGGTTCAGTTCCCGGTGGAGGTCACGGGCGAAGTTCTGTGCGCCGCCACGGCGTGAGTCGCTGATCAGATGCAGGACGCGCGGACGGTTTCCGGCCGGATCGGCCGACAAATGGTCGGGCATGGACCGACCTTGGCACAGTGCTCCGCCCGGTACATCCCCTTCGCGCAACCTGATGGTGGCCCATCCGCCCGCGCTTGTACACCCGATGTGCTCCACAGAGCCGCCGTCGTGCGCCGGTTGCGACCGCCATGCGCCCCGTCTCGCCCCCTGCCGCGCTCCGGTCACCCTGTCGCGCCGGGTCGGCGCCGCCCCGAATCGGCTCGTGCCGGTGTCAAATGCGACGTCACGCCGTCGAATCACCCGGGCTGTTCGACCGCCGAAGGCCGGTGCGCGGAGCGCCCCCGCCCGGCGGGCCGGCGGACGCCGGGGCGGGGGCGGTTACCCCGTTCGGGTGAACGCAGTTGGACCTCGGCCCGGGCCGCTCGGCAGGATGTCCGGCCGGGGCGGCACCCGCCGTGCCGCCCCGCCTCCCCTTCCCCGTACGGATTTGGAGTCACCCGGTGTTCAAGGGATTCCGCAGCTTCCTGCTGCGCGGGAACGTGGTGGACCTCGCGGTCGGCATCGTGATCGGCGCGGCCTTCACCGCCGTCGTCACCGGGTTCGTCAGCGCCTTCCTCACCCCGCTCGTCGGCGTCGCGTCCGGTGCCGTCGGCGACTTCACCCAGAAGACCTTCGAGGTGGCCGGCACCCGGTTCCCGTACGGCGTCTTCGTCAACGCGGTCATCGGTTTCGTGCTGACCGCGGCCGTCATCTACTTCGCCGTGGTGCTGCCGGTCGGCAAGCTCCAGGACCGTTTCCAATCGGCCAAGCCCGAGCCGGCCGCGAAGACCGACTGCCCGGAGTGCCTGAGCTCCATCCCGGCCGCCGCGACCCGGTGCTCCTTCTGCACCTCCGAGGTCCGCAGGCCGGGCCTGCCCGCTCAGGCCCAGGCGCTCCGGTCGCACTGACCGCCGGCCCCGGGCCGACAGCGCAGGTCGCGGGCCTGAACCGAATGCCCGAAGAGCTGACGGGAACTTTATTCCCGAAACATTCACGAGCCTCCGCCGCCCGCTCGGCAGGGGCTCGAATGCGCCCGCGCACGCCCATTCGGAAAAAGTTTCTCCGCAGGGCCCCCGACCGGCTACCGGCCGTTCGCCACAAGGCCTTCCGCAGGCTCCGTCCGGCCGCTGTTCGATCACTGACGGGGCGCCAGGGCTGTCCGGAAACGGACGCCGGAATGTCCGGCTTTCCTACTTTCGAAACCTTTGTGCGAGCGAAGACTGTGTAAACACTCGAACTGCTCCCCCTCCCGCTCTCCTCAGCAGGCGCGTTGTGGGCTTACCGTATGCCCCATGACCTCGCCCCGCTCCTACGACGGAGTCGGCTACCCCTCTCCGTCCTTCTCCTCCGGCACGCCGATCTACGACAGCCTCGTGGCTGAGCGCGGCGTCCCCCAGATCGCGCCCATCAACGTGCCGGCCGCCCTGCCGCCGGCCCTGTCGTCCGGTTACGGATCCGGCCTCGGCCCGTCCCACGAGAACCGCTACGGCAACGGGTACGAGAGTGCCGGCAGCAACCTCCCCGCGCTGCCGCCCGCCCGCCTCGCCCTGGGCCCCGGCCCGAGCAGCGGCCCCTCCGCCGGCCCCGCCACGGCGTACATCCCCGCGCAGCCCGCGCCGGCGTACGCCTCCCCCCAGCCGCCGGTTCCCGGCTACGGCGCCCCCCAGCCGTACCAGCGACCGCAGCCCGGCGCCCCGGCCTTCGCCCAGACCTCCGGCGGCGGCTACCAGCCGACCGGCGGCCAGAGCTTCGGCGGCCAGAACACCTTCATCGGCGCCCAGGGCGGCCCCCAGACCTTCGGCGCACAGCCGGCCGGCGGCCCGGGTGGTTTCGGCCAGGGCCAGCCCACCGGTCCGCAGAGCCTCGGCGGCCAGCAGTCCTTCGGCGGCCCGGCCGTCGGCGGCCCCGGCTTCCAGGGCCAGGGCGGCGACCAGTCCTTCGGTGGCGCCCAGCTGCGCCCGGCCATGGCGCCGGTCCGCCCGATGCAGCCTCAGCGCCCGGGCCCGTACAACGAGCCCGGCCAGTTCCAGGGTGGCTACCAGCCGCAGGGCCAGGGCTACTGAACCACTGACACCCCGCGGCCCCCCACGCGGCCCGCACCCGCACCACCTGAGCACCACCCGGCGCCCCCCGTACGCCGGGCGAACGGAGAAACGGGTCATCCACGGACCGCCCGGAACGCCCCCCACGGCGTCCGGGCGGTCCGTGCGCATACGGGGGCCGTCCCTGCCGGTCGGGGCCGACTGGCAGGATGGGGGAATGCAGCTCACCGGACTCCACGTCTACCCCGTCAAGTCGATGTACCGCCTGAGCCCGGACACCGCCGTGGTCCAACCCTGGGGCCTGGCCGGAGACCGCCGCTGGATGCTCGCCGACGTGACCGGACGCTTCGTCAGCCAGCGCGAGGACCCGGCCCTCGGACAGATCCGGGCCGGACTGCTGCCCGACGGCGTCCTCACCCTGACCGCCCCCGACGGCTCCCGGATCGAGGTCCCCTCCCCCGCCGTCGCGGCCGGCGACCCGCTCGCCGACGTCGAGGTCTGGGGCACCCGCTTCCGCGCCGCGGAGGCCGCCAAGGAGGCGCACCAGTGGATCGCCGAGCACCTCGGCGACTACCGCCTCGTACACCTGGACGACCCGCACGCCCGGCCGGTCGACCCCGAGTACGGCGAGCCCGACGACACCGTCTCGATGGCCGACGGCTTCCCGCTGCTGCTCACCACCACCGCCTCGCTCGACCGGCTCAACGAGCTGATCGCCGCCGAGGACCCGGACGGCCACGAGACCCTGCCGATGGAACGCTTCCGCCCGAACGTGGTGGTCGGCGGCGCCGAGCCGTGGGCCGAGGACACCTGGCGCCGGATCCGGATCGGCTCGGTCACCTTCAAGGTGGTCAAGCCCTGTGGCCGCTGCGTGATCACCACCACCGACCAGGAGACCGGCGAGCGGCGCGGCAAGGAGCCGCTGCGCACCCTGGCCCGGCACCACCGGCTGCTGCGCAAGGCCGCGTTCGGGCAGAACCTGATTCCCGAACGGCCGGCCGGCGTCGAGGGCGACGCGCTCGGCACGCTGCGGCTGGGCGACGACGTCGAGGTGCTGGAGGGCGGGGCGCACTGGCCCGCCGACGGGCGCTGAGCGTTTGAGCGGCAAGCACCGGGCACCTTCTCCGGGACGGCGAGCCGCACCTGGTCCGGCTTCTGCCGAAGGGCCCGCCGACCGCCCGTACCGGCCGCCCACCGC
>NZ_JBHVFE010000367.1:0-9257 GCF_042801945.1 Kitasatospora sp. NPDC057542 | reverse complement strand
TGTCGGCGGCCCAGCCGCCCGCGCCGAGCACCGCCGCCAGCGCCACCGCGGTGGCGGCGAGTGCTCGCCTGGTCCGGAACTTGCGCATGTCCCTGTTCCCCCTCGTCCGTTCGGCCGCCGACTCGGTTCGGCTTCCGATGGGGAGGAAGGTAGGTATGCGTCGGCCCCGCGGACGTCACACCGCGGGGCCAAGTACCGGGTGCTACCCGGGTATCAGGGAACGGTCCTGCTACTGCCCGGGTGTCACCAGGCCGGACTCGTAGGCCAGCACCACCGCCTGGGCACGGTCGCGCAGGTCGAGCTTGGCGAGGATGCGGCCGATGTGGGTCTTGACGGTCTGTTCGGCGAGCACCAGCTTGGCGGCTATCTCCTGGTTGGACAGGCCGCGGGCGATCAGCTCCAGCACCTCGGTCTCGCGCGGGGTCAGGCCGTTGAGCCGCAGCTTGGGGTCGCGGCGCTTGGCGGGCCGGTTGCGGGCGAAGTCGGCGATCAGCCGGCGGGTGACCGAGGGGGCGAGCAGGGCCTCGCCGGCCGCGACCACCCGGACCGCGGCGATCAGGTCGGCCGGCGGGGCGTCCTTGAGCAGGAAGCCGCTGGCCCCGGCGCGCAGCGCCTCGTACACGTAGTCGTCCACGTCGAAGGTGGTCAGCATCAGCACCTTGGGGCGGTGGGCGCCGGGGACGTCGGGGTCGAGCAGTCGCCGGGCGGCCTCCAGGCCGTCCATGACGGGCATCCGGACGTCCATCAGCACCACGTCGGGGTGGGTGCGGCCGGTGACCTCCAGGGACTGGGCGCCGTCCGCCGCGTCCCCCACCACGTCGATGTCGCTCTGGGCGTTGAGCAGGGCGGCGAAGCCGGCCCGCACCATGGCCTGGTCGTCGACGATGATCACGCGGATGGTCATGCGGGTTGCTCCCCGGGGGTGTCTGGGCGTTCGGGCGGGTCGAGCGGCAGGGCGGCGGCGACCTTGAAGCCGCCGTCCGGCAGCGGACCGGTGTCCAGCCTGCCATCGACCAGCCGGACGCGTTCGCGCATTCCGACCAGACCGTGTCCGGTGCCCTCGGCCGAGGCCTCCAGCGACTCGGTGCGCTGCGGCGGGGGCGCGTTGACCACGGTGAGCCGCAGTTCGGGGCCGTCCGCCGACAGCGACACCCAGGTCCGCGCGCCGGGGGCGTGCCGGACCACGTTGGCCAGCGCCTCCTGGACGATCCGGTAGGCGGAGAGGCCGACGGCCTGCGGCACCCGTTCGGCCAGCCCGTCGTCCACGGTCAGCTCGGCGGGCACCCCGGCCCGCCCCACCGTCTCGACCAGCTGGGCGAGTTGGCCGACCCCCGGCTGCGGGGCCGTCTCCCCGGCGGACTCCTCGCTGCGCAGCACGCCGAGCAGGCGCCGCATCTCGGCCAGCGACTCGCGCGCGGTGCCGGCGATCGCGGTGAACTCCTCGGCGGCGTCGGCCGGGACGCCGTCGATCCGGTACGGCGCGCTGGCGGCCTGCACCGCGATGACCGACATGTGGTGGGCCACCACGTCGTGCAACTCACGTGCGATCCGGGCGCGTTCCTCCAGCAGGGTGCGCCGCTCGCGTTCCGCCTCGCTGATCTGCTCCTGCTCGGTGAGCAGCCGGCGGGCGACCGCGCGGTCCCGGACGGCCCAGCCGAGCAGCAGGACGGCGCCGCTGAGGGCGATCAGCAGCACGGTGGTGCCGTCGCCGGCCCGGGGCAGGCCGAGGGTGGTGGTGAGCACGGTGAGCAGCACGGTGGCGACCCAGACCGCGATCACGGTGGCCCGGCGCTCGCGCAGACCGAGGGCGAGCAGCAGGAAGAGGTACGAGAGGATCATCGGCGCGGTCCACGGCCAGCTGCCCGTCGCCTGGTGGTGGTGGGCGGTGATGGTCGCGGTGGTGACCAGGGTGGCGGCGCTGATCCACCAGGCGGCCAGCGGCCGGGTGATGGCGAGGAACAGCGGGGTGGTCTGGGCGACGGTGAGCGCGGCGGCGACCGGCAGCACCAGGCCGTAGAAGCTGACCAGGCTGACGATCCCGCCGGGGATCAGCGAGGCCTGCAGGATGATCGCGACGGCGTACGGGATCAGGCGCACCCAGCGTCGGCGGGAGTTCCCGAGCAGCGGGGTGTCGTCCTCGCTCGGGGTGGTGAGGTGCCGTCGCAGGGTGCGCAGTTGGCGGACGGCGAACCTGCGGCCGTCGGCGATGGTGAGCGTCTTCATCGCGGGCCAGCCTAGGAGGGCGGGCCCGCCCGGTGCGTCGCACTGGAGCGCGAACTTCCGGGGGCTACCGGGGTATCGGGTGATACCCCGGTATGACACGGGTGTGCTGCCCGGGACTACGCCGGGCCGCGCCAGTGGCCGGCCAGGGCCGGGCCGAGCTGGTCGAAGTAGCGCTCGATGACGGCGACCATGCCCTCCGGGCCGGCCGGTTCGTGCTCGGCGCTCCAGGACAGGTGGGCCGAGCGCAGCAGGCTGCCGAAGACGGCGGCGAGCACGGCCGGGCGCAGGTCCTCGGCCGGGTCCAGGCCCTCGCGTTCGGCGAGCACCTGGATCACCAGCCGCTCCTGTTCGGTGACCCGGCGCAGGTGGGCGGCGAGCAGCGGGGGCGTCTCCTCGATCATCCGCATGAGTTCGAGGGCGCTGTGGATCGAGCCGGGGCCGGAGGCCTCCTCGCTGCCGAGGTCGCGCCAGGCCTTGACGATCGAGGCGCGCAGGGCCTGGAGCGGGGCCTCCTCGGCCGGGCGGAGCCGCAGGCACTCGATGAAGTAGTCCTCGGCCACGGCCATCACGGCGAGCGCGACCTCGTCCTTGTTGGCGAAGTAGCGGAAGAAGGTGCGCTGGGAGACGTCGACGGCGGAGGCGATCTCGTCGACGGTCGTGTGGGCGAAGCCCTGTCGGAGGAAGAGCACGTGGGCGGCCTGGATCAGGGCGTACCGGGTCTGCTGCTTCTTGCGCTCGCGCAGCCCGGGCGCGCGTTCGGAGCCCTCCGGGGTGCAGGTGGTACGGGGGGTGTGAGCGGCCATGGCGGGGGCCTTCCGGAGCGCTGGGGGAGGGTGGGAGCACAACCTTAGCGCTCTGACAAATGGCAGCAATGGCCAGAAGTCACTGTTTGCCGATTGTCAGTGGCTGACATAATGTGCCGGGGTGGCGCCCGTCGGGCCGGGGCACCTGTGGGGACGGGTGGGCCGGGGCGCCACGACCATGTCCTGCACCGAGCCATGCCCCCGGAGGGCCCAGATGAGCCAGTCCGTCGTGAAGAACTCCGAGGCGGACGCAGCGCCGCCGCCGAATCCGCCGTCGGGGGGCGGCCTCAAGGGGCACCCCTGGCTGACCCTGCTGACCGTCGCGGTCGGCGTCATGATGGTCGCGCTGGACGGCACGATCGTCGCCATCGCCAACCCGGTGATCCAGGAGAAGCTGCACGCGGCGCCCTCCGAGATCCAGTGGGTCACCAGCGGCTACCTGCTGGCCCTGGCGGTCTTCCTGATCACCGCCGGCAAGATCGGTGACCGCTTCGGCCACAAGACCACCTTCCTGGTCGGCGCGGTGGGCTTCGCGGCCACCTCGGCCGCGATCGGTTTCGCCGGCAACATCCAGACCGTGATCGCCTTCCGGGTGCTCCAGGGCCTGTTCGGCGCGCTGCTCCAGCCGGCCGCGCTCGGTCTGCTGCGCGGGGCCTTCCCGGCCGAGAAGCTCAACATGGCGATCGGCATCTGGGGCGGCGTGATCGGCGCCTCCACGGCGGCCGGCCCGATCGTCGGCGGCCTGCTGGTCGAGCACGTCAACTGGGAGTCGGTGTTCTTCATCAACATCCCGGTCGGCCTGATCGCGCTGGCCCTGGGCATGTGGATCCTCAGGGACGTCCGGGCCGAGAACGCCGCCAAGTCCTTCGACCTGCCCGGCATCGCACTGCTCTCGGTGGGGATGTTCGCGCTGGTCTTCGGCATCATCAAGGCCCCCGAGTGGGGCTGGGGCGACGGCAGGACGCTGCTGTTCCTGGGCGGCGCGGTGGTGCTGATGGTGCTGTTCGCGCTCTGGCAGGGCAAGGCCCGCGAGCCGCTGGTCCCGCTCAGCCTGTTCCGCTCGGTGCCGCTGTCGGCGGGCGTGCTGCTGATGGTGCTGATGGCCTTCGCGTTCTTCGGCGCGATCTTCTTCGTGACCTTCTACCTCCAGAACGTGCACGGCATGAAGCCGGTCGAGGCCGGCGTCCACCTGCTGCCGATGACCGGCATGATGATCGTCGGCTCGCCGCTGGCCGGCCTGGCGATCGGCAAGCTGGGCCCGCGCATCCCGATCGTGGCCGGCATGCTGATCACCACCACCGCGATGTTCGGCATGTCCACCCTGGACACCGGCTCCGGCAACGGCGTGATGTCGCTCTGGTTCGTCCTGATGGGCCTGGGCATCAGCCCGGTCATGGTCGGCGCCACCGAGGTGATCGTCGGCAACGCCCCGCTGGAGCTCTCCGGCGTGGCCGGCGGCCTCCAGCAGGCCGCGATGCAGGTCGGCGGCAGCCTCGGCACCGCGGTGCTGGGCGCGCTGATGGCCGCCAAGGTCGGCGACGTGCTGCCCGGCAACTGGGCCAAGGCCGGCCTGCCGCCGGTCGAGGGCGCGGCGGGCGAGGGCCTCAAGCAGGCCGCCCAGCTCGGCATCGCCCCGCCGGCCCCGGCCGGCACCCCGCAGCAGGCGGTGGACGCGATGGCCGGCGCCGTCCACGAGTCCTTCGTGAGCGGCATGTCGCTCGCCTTCGCGGTGGCCGCCGTGGTGGCCTTCGCCGCCGCCGTGCTCGGCCTGCTCACCCGCCGCGGCACCACCGACGCGGGCCCGGCCGTGCACATCTGACCGGCCCCGCAACGCCACGGCCCCGGACTCGCCGCAGTCCGGGGCCGTCGTGGTGTCCGGGCGGTGCCGCCCCTGCCGGTCAGGCCCGGGTGAGGGCCACCAGCGGGACGGTCCGGGCCGTGGTGCGGTAGCCGGCGAACTGGGGCTGGGCGGCGATCTGACGGGCCCAGAGCGCGTCGTGCTCGGCCGGGTCGACCGGGGCCGCGAGGGCCGGGTAGCGGTCGGTGCCGACCTCGACGGTCACCTCGGGGTGGGCGAGGAGGTTGCGGTACCAGAGCGGGTCCGTCGGGCTGCCGCCGTTGGAGCCGAAGACCACCAGCCGCTCGCCGTCCGCCAGGTAGACCAGGGGCGTGGTGCGCGGCTCGCCGCTGCGGGCGCCGACCACGGTGAGCAGGAGGACCGGCGCGCCGGCGAGCGCGCCGCCGACGACCCCCTGCCCGGTGCGGAACTCCGCGATCACGTTCCGGTTGAACTCGCCCGCGCCGTCGACGGGTTCGGGGTGCCGCCCGGAGTGGCCGGGCTTCGTCTCGTTCGTCATGCGGCCGAGCGTAGGACCTCACACCGGTGTGAGGGTCAAACCACGACACACGGCGAAGGGCCGGACCCCCGTACGGAGGTCCGGCCCCTCAGTGCCCACGGGCTGATCAGGCGTCGCCGCCGGCGGCGCCCGGGTCGGCCGCGGCCACGTCCAGCAGCTGGTAGCGGTCGATCGCGTCCTTCAGCGCCGAGCGGTCGACCTTGCCCTGCTTGGCGAGCTCGGTGAGCACCGCCAGGACGACCGACTGCGCGTCGATGTGGAAGAAGCGACGGGCCGCGCCACGGGTGTCGGCGAAGCCGAAGCCGTCGGCGCCCAGCGACTGGTACTGGCCCGGCACCCAGCGGGCGATCTGGTCCGGCACCGCGCGCATCCAGTCGGACACCGCGACGACCGGGCCCTCGGCGCCCTGGAGCTTCTGGGTCACGTACGGCACCCGCTGCTGCTCCTCGGGGTGCAGCAGGTTGAACTCCTCGGCCTCCACCGCGTCGCGGCGCAGCTCGTTCCACGAGGTCGCGGACCAGACGTCGGCCTTGACGTTCCACTCCTCGGCGAGGATGCGCTGGGCCTCCAGGGCCCACGGCACGGCCACGCCGGAGGCGAGGATCTGGGCCGGGATCTGGCCGGCGGTGCCCGGCGCGTACTTGTGCAGACCCTTGAGGATGCCCTCGACGTCCACGTTCTCGGGCTCGGCCGGCATCTTGATCGGCTCGTTGTAGACGGTGAGGTAGTAGAACACGTCCTCGCCGTGCGGGTGCTCGGCGCTGGAGCCGTACATCCGGCGCAGACCGTCCTGGACGATGTGCGCGATCTCGAAGCCGTACGCCGGGTCGTAGGCCACGACGCCCGGGTTGGTCGAGGCCAGCAGGTGCGAGTGGCCGTCGGCGTGCTGGAGGCCCTCACCGGTCAGCGTGGTGCGGCCGGCGGTGGCGCCCAGCACGAAGCCGCGGGCCAGCTGGTCGGCCATCTGCCAGAACTGGTCGCCGGTGCGCTGGAACCCGAACATCGAGTAGAAGACGTACACCGGGATCAGCGGCTCGCCGTGGGTGGCGTAGGACGAGCCGGCGGCGATCAGCGAGGCGGTGCAGCCCGCCTCGGAGATGCCGTCGTGCAGCATCTGGCCGGTCGGCGACTCCTTGTAGGCGAGGAGCAGGTCCCGGTCGACCGACTCGTAGGTCTGGCCGAGCGGGTTGTAGATCTTCGCCGACGGGAAGAGCGAGTCCATGCCGAAGGTGCGGTACTCGTCCGGCGCGATCGGCACGAAGCGGTTGCCGATGCCCTTGTCCCGCATGAGGTCCTTGAGCAGCCGGACGAACGCCATGGTGGTGGCGATGGTCTGGTTGCCGGAGCCCTTCTTGACCGCCTTGTACGCGTCGTCGCCGGGCAGCACCAGCTTGCGCGGGCGGACCTTGCGGGTCGGCACGTAGCCGCCGAGCTCCTCCCGGCGGTCGTGCATGTACTGGATCTCCTCCGAGTCGCGGCCCGGGTGGTAGTACGGCGGGAGGCCGTCCTCGAGCTGCTTGTCGGTGATCGGCAGGTGCAGCCGGTCGCGGAAGCGCTTCAGGTCCTCGACCGTCAGCTTCTTCATCTGGTGGGTGGCGTTGCGGCCCTCGAAGTTGGGGCCCAGCGTCCAGCCCTTGACCGTCTGGGCGAGGATGACCGTCGGCTGGCCCTTGTGCTCGCGGGCAGCCTTGAACGCCGCGTAGATCTTCTTGTGGTCGTGGCCGCCGCGACCCAGGTACTGGATCTGCTGGTCGGTCATGTTCTCGACCATGGCGCGCAGGCGCAGGTCGCCGCCGAAGAAGTGCTCGCGGATGTAGTCGCCGGACTCGGTGGCGTAGGTCTGGAACTGGCCGTCCGGGGTGGTGTTCATCTTGTTCACCAGGACGCCGTCGCGGTCCTGCGCGAGCAGCGGGTCCCAGCTGCGGTCCCAGATGAGCTTGATCACGTTCCAGCCGGCGCCCCGGAACTGGGACTCCAGCTCCTGGATGATCTTGCCGTTGCCGCGGACCGGGCCGTCCAGGCGCTGGAGGTTGCAGTTGACCACGAAGGTCAGGTTGTCCAGGCCCTCACGGGCGGCCAGGGACAGCTGGCCGAGCGACTCGGGCTCGTCCATCTCGCCGTCGCCGAGGAAGGCGTAGACCTGCGAGTCGGAGGTGTCCTTGATGCCGCGGTGCTCCAGGTAGCGGTTCATCCGCGCCTGGTAGATCGCGCCGAGCGGGCCGAGGCCCATCGAGACGGTCGGGAACTCCCAGAAGTCCGGCATCAGCCGCGGGTGCGGGTAGCTGGAGAGGCCGTACGGGGCCTTCGACTTCTCCTGGCGGAACGCGTCGAGCTGCTGCTCGGTGAGCCGGTCCAGCAGGAAGGCGCGGGCGTAGATGCCGGGGGAGGCGTGGCCCTGGAAGAAGACCTGGTCGCCGGACTCGCCCTCGGCGTCCTTGCCGCGGAAGAAGTAGTTGAAGCCGACGTCGTACAGAGACGCGGAGGAGGCGAAGGTGGCGATGTGGCCACCGACGCCGATGCCCGGGCGCTGCGCCCGGGAGACCATGACGGCCGCGTTCCACCGGGTCGCGTTGAGGATCTTCCGCTCGATCTCCTCGTTGCCGGGGAAGAACGGTTCGTCCTTGGTCGCGATGGTGTTGACGTAGTCCGTGCTGCGCATCTCGGGCACGGCGACACGCTTCTCGCGGGCGCGCTCGATCAGCCGCAGCATCAGGTAACGGGCACGCTCACGCCCCCGCTCGTCGATGGCCGCATCGAGCGACTCGAGCCATTCCGCGGTCTCCTCGGGATCGAAGTCCGGGACCTGACTCGGAAGGCCGCCAATGATGATCGGGTTGCGATCGGATCCGGAAGCCACGCTGTTCCTTCACTGTCGGTCGAAACTGAGGTGTGTCGCGCCGCCTCCATCGTGCTACCGCGCTCGGAGATCCGTCATCTCTACCGATCGGTAACCGGTCCGCCTGGTGGGCGGGCCGGTCTGGCGGTGTGTGGCGCGGGCGTCTTCGTCCGCTCCGCACACCCCCGGGTGTTACGAAAAGAGGTGGTCCGACCTGGTGTCCCGTCCGCCCGATGGCGGGCGGCCGGGGTGAGGGCCAACAGGAGACTCTACGCCCGCGCACACGCGGACCCCGAATGCCGTTCGCATCTCGGGCACGCGTACGGCCTGTGGGCCGGGACCACCCGAAGCATCCTTGTCCCACGCAGAGAAGGGCAAATCGGTGTGATTCCCGACACGTCGCGCGGCGTGTCCCGCTGCGACACGTCAACCTTTGGAGGGGATCGGGGGTCGGGTACTTGCGCGAACCGCCGCGCCCGTGTGGACTACGGCCACAGCCTCGGCATGGATGCCGAGCCGAATACTGGAGGTTATTCCCGTGAGCGCGACCGCGGACCCCGCGGACAAGTCCAACCCGGCGACCCGTCTCGGCTTCGAAGAGGGCCAGATCATCCAGGAGCTGGGGTACGACGACGACACTGACCAGGACCTCCGCGAGGGCATCGAGGAGCTCACCGGGACGGATCTCGTCGACGAGGACTACGACGACGTCGCCGACGCCGTCCTGCTGTGGCACCGCGACGACGACGGGGACCTCACCGACTCCCTCGTCGACGCGCTGGAGTACCTGGCAGAAGGCGGCCTCATCTGGCTGATGACGCCCAAGACCGGGCGGGACGGCCACATCGAGGCCTCCGACATCAGCGACGCGGCCAAGACCGCCGGTCTCTCCCAGACCAGCTCGATCAACATCGTCAAGGACTGGGCGGCCACCCGGCTCGCGACGAAGTCCACGGCGAAGCCGGGCAAGCAGCGCTGAACGGGTTCTGAAGCCCCGCACCGGGCCCCGCCGGAGGAATCCCCTCCGGCGGGGCCCCT
>NZ_JBHVFE010000366.1:0-9294 GCF_042801945.1 Kitasatospora sp. NPDC057542 | reverse complement strand
GGTTCGTCGGGCGCGGCGGCCGGCTCGGTGCCGAGCCGGGCTGACGCCCGAGGACCGGGTGGCGCTGCGCCCGGCCCGGGGTGCGCGGGCCCGCTCCGCAAGGCGCCGCAGTGGCGTAGGTGGTGGCTGGTCTTGGCCGGGGAGGTGATCAGCGGCGGGGCGACGGGGCGTCATGCTGGGGGCCCGTACCACCCGCTGAGTGATGGAGACCGAGATGAACGACATCCCCACGGCCCGCTGGAGCGTCGGCGCGCCCGAAGCCGGTGACTACACAGCCTGGCGTGAACTCTTCCGCGGGTACTGCGAGTTCTACCGCGTGCCGATTCCGGAGGAGAAGGCCGAGCTGGTGTGGTCCTGGCTGACGGACCCGGGGCACGAACTGGCGGGACTGCTGGTGCGGGACGAGACCGGCCGGCCGGTCGGGCTCGCGCACTACCGGCCGTTCTCGCGGCCGTTGCACGGGGCCGTCGGGTGCTTCCTGGACGACCTGTTCGTCGCGCCGGAGGTCCGGGGCGGCGGAGCGGTGGACGCGCTGTTGGGCCGGCTGCGGGAAATCGCGGCGGAACGCGGGTGGAACACCGTCCGCTGGATCACCTCCGAGGACAATTACCGGGCCCGCGGAAAGTATGACCAGGTCGCCACCCGGACCAGGTTCCTCACCTACGACATGGCTCCGGAGGCCCCGGCCGGCTGAGTCCGCGGCCCGACCGCCGGACATTCGTTCGGAGTTTCTGTTATCGGCGCCCCGCCGGGAGGTCTCCCAAGTGTCGGCACCCGACCAGTCGACCGGAACAGAAAGCGTGGCCACGTGAACAGCGACGACAGGACGACCATCCTCCCGGCGAGCGGAGGCGGCGCCGGCAGCGGGAGCGGGAGTGGAGTCCACGGCCGCTCCGGCGGCCGGGCGGCGCGGCGGGCTGCCGAGCGGCACACCGGCCGGGGCCGGCGGGCGCGGCGGCGCGGCGGGATCGTGCCGGTCGCCGCGGTCGTCGCCGCCGTGGCCGGCACCGGGCTGTTCGCCGCGTTGGCCGGCGCGGGCTACGCGGCGTACGCCGGCAAGCAGACCGACCGCGACATGGCCGGCCAGTCGCTGGCCGCCGACGCGCTGATCTCCGCGGAACTGGGCACGCACGAGGGCATCCAGGTGCCCGGCGCCGGCGGGACGATCCCGGACGTTCCGCCGACGGCCGCCCCCACCGCCACCGCCACCGACCCGGCGGTCACCCCGAGCGCCTCGGCAACGCCGACCGCGACCGCTCCGGCCTCCCCGACGGCTTCGGCCGTCGCCACCCCGACCGCCGTGCCCACCCCCACGGCCTCCGCGGCGAAGGCGACCCCGGGCGCCACCCGTACCGCCCCTGCCGTCCCTGTCAGTGCCGAGCGGACCGCCGCGGCCGCACCGGCGGGCGGGGGCGCGGCTCCCTCGTACGCCCAGAAGGTCGTGGACCTGGTCAACGCCGAGCGTGCCAAGGCCGGCTGCGGGCCGGTCAGCGCCGAGCCCCGGCTGGCGAGTGCGGCCCAGTCGCACAGTGACGACATGGCCGACCGCAACTTCTTCGACCATGCCAGCCCGGAGGGCTATCACGCCGATCACCGGATCGAGGCGGCCGGCTACAGCTGGAGCACCTGGGGCGAGAACATCGCCCGTGGGCAGAAGGACCCGGCTGCGGTGATGAGCTCCTGGATGAACAGCCCCGGCCACCGGGCCAACATCCTGAACTGCTCGTTCAAGCAACTCGGCGTGGGCGTGCGGACCGGCACCAACGGTCCGTGGTGGACCCAGGTGTTCGCCGCCCCGGCGTGAACCGACCCCGGGCCGGCTCCGGAGCCGGCCCGCGCCTGACTGCCCCCGTGCGTGTCCCCGTCCCGGCCAGGTCCGCCTTCCAAACCGGGCAGATCGGTCCGGGCCGATTTTCCGATTCCGTGCACATTGTTGTTATCTGATCACTTCCCACGGGTCTCCGAGGAGGCAGCGGCGGACGGAAACACGGCAAGACGGAGCGCGGACCATGAAGGCTGATGTGCAGAACAGGACCGGGACCCCCCTGGTGCTCGCGGCGCAGGCAGGTGACCGGCAGGCCCGGGAGGCGCTGGTCGCCACCTGGCTGCCGCTCGTCTACAACGTGGCCGGCCGCGCCCTCGGCGGCCACGCCGACGTGGACGACGTCGCGCAGGAGACCATGATCCGGGCCCTGGACGGCCTGGACGGGCTCCGCGACCCGGAGTCCTTCCGGTCCTGGCTGGTCGCCATCACCATGAACCAGGTGCGCCGTCGGCATGCCGCCGGTCAGCAGCAGCCGACCGTCGGTGGCCTGGACGAGACCTGGGAGGTCGAAGACCCGCGGGCCGACTTCACCGACCTCACCATCCTGCGCCTCGGTCTGTCCGGCCAGCGCCGCGAGGTGGCCGAGGCCACCCGCTGGCTGGACCCCGACGACCGCGAGCTGCTCGCCCTCTGGTGGCAGGAGGCCGCCGGTGACCTGACCCGCGCCGAACTCGCCGAGGCGCTCGACCTGACCCCGCAGCACACCGCCGTGCGCGTGCAGCGGATGAAGAAGCAGCTCGAAGCGGGCCGCATCGTCGTCCGCGCGCTCGGCGCCTACCCCCGCTGCCCCGGACTGACCGAGCTCACCGCGGGCTTCGACGGCACCCCGAACTCGGTCTGGCGCAAGCGCATCGCCCGCCACATCCGGGACTGTTCCGACTGCGGCGGCCTCGGCCGGGACCTGTTCCCGGCCGAAGGGCTGCTGGCCGGCCTCGCCCTGGTGCCGATCCCGCTCGACTCGCCCGTGCTGCTGCACTTCCAGCAGGCCGCGGCCACCGCCGCCTCCTTGGCGGCCGCCACCGGAGCGGGCTCCGGAGCGGGAACGGGTGCCGGAGCCCACACCGGTACCGGCGCGCACGCGGGAGGGCATGGCGGCTGGGCCGGCACCGCGGCCCGCAAGGCCGTCCTGGCGAGCGGCGCGGCCGCGGCAGCCGCCGTGACCACCCTCGCCCTGGTCTGGCCGCAGGCCGGCGAGCCCCCGCGGGCGACGGCACCGGAGCCCACCGCCCCGACCGTGGCCCAGGACAACCCGACGGCCGCCGCCGCATCCGCTGCCGTCGCCCCCGCACCCGTGCCGACCCCGACACCCGCGGAGAGCCCGACGCCGACGACGCCCACACCGACGCCGACCGTGACCCGCACCGCCACCGCGACAGCGCAGCCCAACCCGGAGCGCCAGCTGGTGGACCTGGTCAACGCCGAACGCACCAAGGCCGGTTGCACCCCGCTGCGGATCGACGCCCGGCTGCACAGCTCGGCCCAGAAGCACGCGGACGACATGGCCACCCGAGGCTTCTTCGACCACGTCAACCCGGACGGCGTCCGAGCCGAAGCCCGGATCACCGCCGTCGGCTACCGCTGGTCCCAGTGGGGCGAGAACCTCGACCGGGGCCCGACCACCCCGGCCGCCGTCTTCGCCCGCTGGATGGACGGCGGGATCCACCAGTCCAACATGCTCGACTGCGGATTCAAGGACATCGGCGTCGGCTTCGCCACCAGCTCCGCCGGCACCCCCTACTGGACCCAGGACCTCGGAGCCCCGATGTCCTGAACCGCGGCCGCCGATGGCCGGCCGGTGGACCACAGGGACTACGCGGGCGCGGCCGCCACCAGGCTGTTCGCCGACCCGGTCACGTAGCCGGTGGCCTCCCCGAGGACGCCACCCGCGTCACCGACCTGCCCGGGCACCACGTCCGGCGCGCTGCTCAGCGGCCCGGGCAGCCCCTCCTGCCCGCCCACGGCACTGGCGTGCGCACTCGGCGCGGTGAGGGAGGCCACGACACCAACGGCGAGCGAGGCAACGGCAAACATGCTGCGCTTCTTCATGGCCGGTCCAACGAGGCTGCGCCGGAGGGGTTACGGCCCGCCGAGCGCAACCGCCGCCACCGGAGCGCGCGGAGACGTTGGACGGCCCGCGAGCCGACCGGGACTCTGCCGGGCGGCGGGCGGGCCGTGGGAACCACCATGGCCCCACCCGCCCCTGCCGGTCAGGGGCGTGCAAGGTGCGGGCGGACGCACGGCGGCGCGCCGGGCGTGCACCAGCAGCCCCAGCCGCGCCGTCAGAGCGTCCCGGAGCCCCGCGCCACCGCGGGCCCGCCCGCCCCTGCGGCCCCGTCCTCCCAAGCCGAAGCACCTGGAGCCGACGCTCCCGGAGCCGCCCCCACCAGGCCCACCGGACCCACCACCCAGTCCGGATGCCCCGGCATCGGCGGGGTCCGCAACCCGTACAGCCAGTCGTCCAGGAAGCCCCGCAGGTCCTGCCCGGACACCACCGAGGCCGTCCGCACGTAGTCCTCGGTGGTCGCGTTCCCGTACCGGTACGTGCCGAGGAAGGCGCGCTCGATGCGGTCGAAGGTCTGCGCCCCGACCTTCTCCCGCAGTGCGAACAGCACCAGCGCGCCGCCCGTGTACCGCTGGTCGTGGAAGAGGCCGGCGGCGGTGGGGGAGGCGACCGGCCCGGAGTCGCGCCGCGACTGGTCGCCCATCCCGTAGAGGTGGCGCATCCGCTCGACCAGCGTGGTGTGGCCCCAGGCGTCCGGCCACCCGCGCTCGTACTGGTACATCAGGCCGTAGAAGGTGGCATGGCCCTCGTTGAGCCAGAGGTCGGACCACCTGGCGGGGGAGACGCTGTCGCCGAACCAGGAGTGGACCAGCTCGTGCATCATGTGCGAGCCGATCGCCGGCTCCGCCTGTCGCAGGAAGTTCGGCTTGTAGAGGGTGAGCGTCTGGCTCTCCAGACCGGTGAAGGCGAACGCGGCCGGGTCGTCCGTGTCGGCCGGCAGGATCCCGTACGTCTCGAACGGGAAGGGCCCCAGGTGCGCTTCGGCCCAGGCGAGTTGGCCGGGGGTGAGGGCGAGCGCGGGTTCCAGCTCGGCGGCGCGCGCGGTCGGCACGACGTCGCGCAGCGGCAGGCCGTGCGGCCCGGTGCGCTCGCGCACGGTGTAGTCGCCGACCGAGACCTGGACCAGCTCGGTGGCCATCGGCTCGCGGGAGACGTACCGGCGGGTGGTGCGGCCGTCGCCGAGCTGCTCGGTGGCCGCCAACTCCCCGTTGGCGACGCCGAGGAGGCCGTCCGGGGCGGTCACCGCGATGGTGAACCGGGCCTTGTCGCCCGGGTGGTCGTTGCACGGGAAGACGGTGTGCGCGCTGTTCGGCTGGCCGGCCACCGCGAAGCCGTCCGGGGTGGGCACCCAGCCGGTGTGCGGCAGCTCGGCGCGTGGGTCGGCGGTGTACTCGACGGTCAGCCGGGTGACGGCGCCCGGGCGGAAGGGCCTGGCCGGGGTGACCGTCAGCTTCTCGTCGTGGGTCGCGAAGCCCGCCGGCTGCCCGTCGACCCGGACGGTGCGTACGGTCAGTCCGAGCGCGTCCAGCTCCAGCCGGGCCAGGGTGCGGTCGGGCCGTACCGTGAGCACGGCCGTGGCGTCCACCGTCCTGGTCCCGGCCCGGTAGTCGAAGGCCAGGTCGTACCCGAGCGTCCGGTACCCGGTGTTCCCGAGCGAGGGGAAGACCGGATCGCCCAGCCCGCCGGCGGCGCCGGCCGTGGGCACGCTCGCGGACAGCAGCGCCGTACTGAGCGCGAGCGACAGGACCAGACCGGCGCGGGGCCTGAACAAGGGTGATCACCGTACTTCACGAGCGGGAGCGGAGGCAGGAGCCGCCCGGACGGGAGAGCCTGGCCAGGGATGCTAGTGGACCGCCGGGCCGGCACGGGCGCGGTCGGTGCGGTTCGACGACACACCGTCGTCCCCCGGACGGCCCAAGGTGATGGCGGCGCCCCCGCCCGCGGTCTAGCGTGGGGAGTGCTTCGTCCCCTGACGGACGAGCCACGGCCGTCGGAAAACCTGGCCAGGTCCGGCGGCCGTACTCTTCTGCCCTGGCGCTGCACGCCCGGACGCGCCCCGTAGGCTGGCGTCCGATACGACGCCCGCGTACCGGATGCCAGGAGCCGCCGTGACCAGCCCAGCTTCCCCCGTTCTGGTGATCGGTGAGTGCGTCGCCGACATCGTCCGCACGGGTGACGCCCCGGACCGGGTGCACCCCGGCGGCAGCCCCGCGAACGTCGCCTACGGGCTGGCCCGGCTGGGCCGCCCGGCCACGCTGCTCACCGAGCTGGGGCCGGACGCCAACGGCCGGCTGATCCGGCAGCACCTGGAGTCGGCCGGGGTGCGGGTGCGGGCCGCCGAGGTCGCCCGGACACCCTCGGCGGTGGTGGAACCGGACGGGCAGGGGCGGGCCCGCTACGCCTTCGACATCCGCTGGACGCTCCCGCCGACCGAACTCGCCGAGCCGCCCGCCGCGATCCACCTCGGCTCGATCGCCGCGGTCACCGAGCCCGGCGCGGCGTCGGTGCTGGCACTGGTGGAGCGCTGGCGCGGGCAGGCACAGATCAGCTACGACCCGAACGTGCGCCCGGCGCTGATGGGCGACCGGGCCGAGGCCGTCCGGCGGGTCGAGCGCTGGGTGGCGCTGAGCGACGTGGTCAAGGCCAGTGACGAGGACCTGGCCTGGCTCTACCCGGGCGAGCGGCCCGAGGCGGCCGCCGGGCGCTGGCTGGCCCTCGGCCCCTCCGTGGTCGCGGTCACCCTCGGCGCCGAGGGGGCGTTCGCCCGCACCAGCGAGGGCGGACACGTCGAGGCCGCGGCCGTTCCGGTGCCGGTCGCGGACACCGTCGGAGCCGGTGACTCCTTCATGGCCGCTTTCCTGCACGCCCGTGCGACCGGCACCGACCTCGCGACCTGCCTCACCCACGCGGTGACGGCGGCCGCGCTGACCGTCGCCCGCCCGGGCGCCAACCCGCCCTCGGCCGCCGCCCTGGCGGCCGCCCTGGCGGACGGGCCGCAGTCCCGCTCCGGCGGCCGCGGGGTGGACCGGCTCAACCGCCAGGCTGCTCAACCGCGGTGAGGTCCTTCCCGTACCAGATCTCGGCGTACGGTCCGCTGCTGTAGGCGGGGATCTCCCGGTACCCGTTCCGCAGGTACAGCGTGCGGGCCTCGACCAGGTCGAGGCGGGTGTCGAGGACGATCCGGTCGGCGCCCAGGGAGCGGGCGGCCCGGTCGACGGCGGCCAGCAGTACGGCGCCGCCGCCGGTGCCGCGCAGGCCGGGGCGGACGAAGACGCGGGTGAGCTCGGCCGTGGTGGCGTCGAGTCGCCGCAGGCCGGCGCAGGCGTGGGCGACGCCGTCGTGACGGGCGATCAGGAACGAGCCGTCCGGGGCGGCGAGGTCGTCGCTGGGGGAGCCGGCCAGGCCGGACTCCAGCTCCTGGGGGGTGCCCTCCCGGTCGAAGTGCAGGCGGTAGTAGCGGTTGGCCACGTCGTAGTAGTACTCACGCAGCAGGTCCAGGGCCTCGGGGCTGGTCACGTCGGCCGTGGCGACGCTCCAGAGGCCGGAGTGGCCGGGTGCGGTGTTCGTCATGCGCGCATGATCCACTTCATGGCTCCGGCACCGCAATCGGTTTTCCCGGCCGCCCGGGCCCCCGGACCTCCGAACACCCGGACACCCGGGCGAAGGAACGGCAAGGCCCAGGTGCGTCGTTGCCCCGCGCGAGTGACGAGGGGATTGGCGCTGGTGGACGGCGGGGGAGCAGTGCATCTATGAACAGACCATCAGGTTGTCACATTAATGGGGGTCTGAGGGAGGGTCAGCAACGCCGGACTGGTGTGCGGACCGGTCTGCTGGCCACCGTCTGCCTCTCCGCCGTCCTCGCCGGCTGCGCCGGTCCGGCCGCTCCCGCCGGCCCCAAGCCCGCCCCGGCCGCTCCCGCCGGCCCCAAGCCCGCCCCGGCCGCTCCCGCCGGCCCGAAGGCCGCCCCGGTCGCCGACGCGAACGCGAAGCCGGCGCCCGCCGCCGAGGGCGCCGCAGCCCCCGGGGGCGCCGACCACGTGGGCGCCCCGCCCGAGGCGAAGCCGCTGCTGCCCGGCCTGGCCCGCAAGGAGGAGAGCAGCAGCGAGTCCACGGCCCGTCAGGAGGTGGCCGCCCGTGCCGCGCTGGAGACCGCCCGGCGCTGGGGCCTGGAGCGCCCGCCGCTGAAGGCCCCGCCGCGCCCGGCGGCCAAGGCCGCGCTCACCCCGGGGCAGGGCGTCAAGCTCGCGGACGGTCGCCCGCCCGTCGTCTACCGGGTGCCGACCCACGACAAGGTGGTCTTCCTGACCGTCGACGACGGCGCCGAGAAGGACCCCGAGTTCTCCCGGATGGCCCGGGAACTGGGCATCCCGCTCAGCGCCTACGTCTCCGACTACGTCGCGCGTGACAACTACGGCTACTTCCGCGACCTGCACGCCCAGGGCGTGGAGATCAACAACCACACGATCAACCACCGCAACCTGAAGGTGCTGGACCACGAGACCCAGCGCGAGGAGATCTGCACCCAGCAGGACCGGCTGGAGCGGCAGATCGGCGTGCGCCCCCGGCTGTTCCGGCCGCCGTACGGCGAGTACAACGACGACACCCTGCGCGCGGCAGCCTCCTGCGGGGTGGAGGCGGTGCCGATGTGGAACGAGGAGGCCTTCCCGGACCACATGGAGTGGCGCTACGACGACCAGAAGCTGCATCCGGGCGACATCATCCTGACCCACTTCCGGGGCGCTGACGTCTGGAAGGCGTCCATGCCGGACCTGCTGCGCAAGGTCGTCAACGACGTCACCGCGCAGGGCTTCGCGCTGGCCCGGCTGGACGACTACCTGTAGCGGCCGCCTTCAGTGACCATCCGCAGCGGCCGAGGGCCGGGCGGCTCAGCCGAGCGAGAGGGCGTCGAGGTACACCCAGGCGCCCTCGTGCCGCACGAAGCGGCTGTTCTCGGTGAGCGCGCCCTCCTCGCCGCCCTCGGTCCAGTGCGCCCGGAAGGCCACCGTGCCCTCCGCGTGGAACGCGCCGCCCTCGGTGGTGGCGACGATTTCCAGCCCGGTCCAGCGCAGCCCCGGGTCGAAGTCGACCTCCGCGGGCCGGGTGTCCGGGTGCCAGGTGCGCAGCAGGTACGCCTCGTCCTGCGCGGCGAAGGCGCTGAACCGGGAGCGCATCAGGGACTCGGCGGTGGTGGCCGAGGCCTGGCCCCGGTGCAGCCGGCCGCAGCAGTCGCCGTAGGCGGCGGGCAGGCCGCACGGGCAGGGGGAGGAGGGCAGCAGCCGGGGCGCGGCGGGGCGGGGCGCGGAACGACGTCGGGACATGCCGCCCATTGTCCCCCACCCGCGGCGCGGCCCCCGGCCGCCCCGCACACGACGGGAACGGGCCCGCCCCTCGGCGCACCGAGGGGCGG
>NZ_JBHVFE010000365.1:0-9296 GCF_042801945.1 Kitasatospora sp. NPDC057542 | reverse complement strand
TCATTGATCGGTCGCCTGACCTGTTGCCGCTGTTCCGGCTTGTCTCTCTTTCGGCGGCCCGGCCGTTCTCGGCCGGGCCGCCCGGACCTTGATGTCCTGGCGGGAGGGGAGGGTGGGCGACCTGTGTTGAGGGTGTGGCGGGTGCGCTCTCCCTGCGTAGGAAGTCGGCTGGGCCGACTTCCTACGCACAAGGCTGGGGCCCGCCGGAGGGCTCAGCGCGCGGCGGCGCGTTGGAGGGCGCTGGCGAGGAGGGCGAGGTCGGTGGGGCCGTTGCCGAGCTCGCGCACCGGGCGGCGGGCCGGCGGGGCGCCGAGCTGGAGCGGGTCTATGGCGACGACGGTGGGCCGCAGGGTGGCGGTGCGCGGGATGCGGCCGCTGATCCGGGCGGTCTGGAAGGCGGTGACGCCGCCGTCCGGGAGGCGGAGGTAGCCGCGGCCGGGGGTCTCCTCGGGCAGGGCGGCCGCGTCGCCGAGGTGGATCAGCAGGTCGGAGTCGGCCGGGTCGTCGGTGCGCAGGGCGATCCGGAGCAGCGCGGCCTCGTCCACCTCGGTACCGGCGCTCTCCTCCGGACGGCCGGTGGCGACGGCGAGGTGGACGCCGAGCGGCCCACCGCGGCGAGCGACGGCGGCCAGCGCGCGGGCGAGCGGGCGGCCGGCGGCGGAGGTGGGGGAGAGCAGCGCGTCGTAGTCGTCGACGACGACGACCAGCCGGGCGGGCGCAAGCGCGGGCACGGCCGGGGCGGCGGTCGGGCGGGGGCCCTCCGCGCTGCGCGGCGGGATGATCCGGGGCGTCGTGGCCGGTCCGCCGCCGACGGTGGCGGGCACCGGGACCTGGGGGTGGTCTGCGTCCGCCTCCTGCTCGTCCAGGCTCTGCCCGTCCAGGATGCGCGCGGCGTGCCAGGAGGCGAAGTCCAGCCCGTCGAACAGCCGCTCCCGCAGGGTGAGTTCGTCTTCCAGCGCCTCGGCCGCGAGCAGTGCGGCGCGCGGGTCGGCGGCGGCGTTCACCCGGCCGGTGACGTGCGGCAGCTCGGTGCAGCCGTCCAGGCCGTCCTGGCCGTCCGAGGTGGCCCGGCCCTCGATGATCGTGACGGTCAGCCGCTCGGGCCGCTCGGAGACGGCGAGCGAGGCGACCAGGGTGCGCAGCAGCTCGGTCTTGCCGGAGCCGCGGGCGCCGCCGATCAGCAGGTGCGGGCCGCCCGGGTCGGGGGAGGGGAGGGTGAGCTCGGGGTCGGCCAGGTCGAGTGTGCAGAGCTCGTCCCGGGTGGTGCCGAGCAGCGCGGTGGCGGCGCCGATGCCGCCCGCGTGGGCCTCCCAGCGGGCGGACAGCTTGGCCGGGGTGACGGTGTCGAGCTGGAGCAGGTCGAGCAGCCGCAGCACGTCGGGCAGCGGGCCGCGGGCGGCCGGGGCGGCCTCGCACAGCGGGGCGAGGACCCGGGCCAGCCGTTCGGCCCAGGCGTCCGAGACGGCGTCCAGCGAGACCTCGTGCAGGGTCTCCCGGCCGCGGGCGACCGGGCGGTCCAGCGAGAGCTGGGTGCCGACCTCGCCGGTGATCAGGGCGGTGGCGCCGAGGCCCCGGGGGAGCAGCTCGGGCTGCTCGGCGAGGCAGATCGGGAAGATGCCGACCGCCGGGCCCTGGCGCAGCAGCAGGTCGAGGGCCCGCCGGGCGGCCTCGGTGGCCGGGCGGCCGTCCACCACGACCACGGTGGCGGAGTGGCCGCCGAGGCCGCTGGGGCCACTGAGCCGGGCGGTGAGCTCGGTCAGCCGGGCGGTGGCTTGTTCGTCGTCGAGGCCGATCAGCAGTCGGCAGTCCTGGCCGTCGACCGGGCGCAGGTGGGGCAGCCACAGGGCCCAGGCCCACGTGTCGGCGCGCTCCTCGGCGGTGCGGGTCGGGTCGGCGTCGACCACGACCAGGCTGAGCCCGGTCGGCGGGTGCAGCGCGGCGAGCTGGGCGACGACGGCGCGGGTGAGCGCGTCCAGGCGCTCGCGCGGTCCGCTGAGGCCGAGGCTGCCGGCGGTCTGGAGGTCGAGGGTGACCGGGACGGCGGGCAGCGTGGTGCCGGGCGTGGTGCCGGGGCCGCCGGGGCGGTCGGCGGTGCCGAGGCGCAGGGTGAGCGCGTCGGGGTGGCCGGGGCCGCGCTCCCAGAGCCGGGGGCCGGGGCCGACGGCGTTGAGCAGCAGGGTGGCGAGGTCGGGCCAGCGCTCGCGCTGGGCGGCGGTCTGGCGCAGCCGCACCGCGGCGTGGTGACGCTCGGCGCTCTCCTGGCCGGGCGGCTCGGCGGTGCGGCCGGGCAGCAGGGAGAACAGGCCGCGGCTGCGGCCGGGCGCCGGTTCGGGGGCGGCGGGCGGCTCGACCACGGGCGGCGCGGGCCGGACCGGGCCGGGGGCGGCGAGCTGGAGGTGGCCGTGGCCGTCCGGCAGGGCGGCGCGGACGGCCCCGGCGGCCTCGGCCGGGTCGGGGGCGGTCACCTGGAGGGTGGACTCGCCGATCCGCAGCAGGGCGCCCGGCTCCAGGGGGACGGCGGTCTCCGGCGGGCCGGGCGGGACGAGCCGGCCGTCCAGGGCGGTGCCGTTGGTGGAGCCGAGGTCGCGGACGGAGACCCGGCCGTCCTCGGCGAGGTGCAGGGAGAGGTGCAGCCGGGAGACGTCCGGGTCGTCGAGCGGGACGTCGGCCTCGGCGGAGCGGCCGACCCGGATCTCCCGGCCGAGCAGCCGGTGCACGCCGCCGGCGTCCGGTCCGCCGACCACGCGCAGTTCGGCGGCGGCGGGGGCGTCGTCGGGATCGTCGGCGGTCGGGTCGGGCTCGTTCAGGCTGAGGACGGCGCCGTCGAGCAGCGGGGGGTGGCCGAGCAGGGTGTGCTCGTCCACCCGGTGAGCCCCGGCGTACAGGTGCACGTGGGTGGCGGCCCGCGGCCCGCGCACGCCCACGGCGCCGGCGAGCGCGCCCGCGATGGCGCCGAGTGCGGTGCCGACGGGCGCGGTGACCAGCACGTCCATGTAGGGAATGGCGGAGCCGGCGGCGGACGGGCCGCTGCGCGGTCGGAGGACGGTCAGCCGGATCTGCATCTCGCCCGCGGGTCCCTTCTGCTGGTGTGAAGCCTGGTACCGCTGCCCGGTGCCGTGGGCACCGTTGGGCCACACGAGTGGCGAGTGTCCATCCTGCCATCCGTCGAGGACGGTCCGCGCACCGTACCGGATTTGACGATCTTGCGATCACCGCCGTGACGAGGGCGACGGGGAGTCAGGCCGACCGCCTCCTCGCGGGGTGCCCGGGACCTTCCCTAGGGGATGTCCCCGAACCCTTCCCCAGACCGTACGGATGGTCTACCGGCGACCCCGAAAACCCGAACGGACACCGTTAGAGTTGGCCGCAGACACGGGCCCGGCAGGCTCACCGCACCGGCGGAGGAGCGCCCCGCGCGGGCGGCACGGCGAGGAGTGCGACAGGTGCGGCCAGTCGGCAGCAAGTATCTGCTGGATGAGACCCTCGGGCGGGGTGCGACGGGCACCGTCTGGCGCGGCGTGGTGCGCGAGGACGTCCAGGTGCCGGGCTGTGTGCCCGGGCAGCGGGTGGCGATCAAGGTGCTGCGCGAGGAACTGGCCGCCGACCCGGACGTGGTGATGCGCTTCCTGCGCGAGCGCTCGCTGCTGCTGCGGCTGACCCACCCCAACATCGTCCGGGTCCGCGACCTGGTCGTCGAGGGCGAGCTGCTGGCCCTGGTGATGGACCTGGTGGAGGGCCCCGACCTGGCCCGTTACCTGCGCGCCAACGGCCCGTTCAGCCCGATCGCGGGCGCCCTGCTGATGGCCCAGGTCGCGGACGCGCTGGCGGCCAGCCACGCGGACGGGATCGTCCACCGCGACCTCAAGCCGGCCAACGTGCTGCTCGCCTCCACGGTGGTCGACGGCAGCGAGCAGATGCATCCGCTGCTGACCGACTTCGGCATCGCCCGGCTCGCCGACTCCCCGGGCGTCACCCGTACCCACGAGTTCGTCGGCACCCCCGCCTACGTCGCGCCGGAGTCCGCCGAGGGCCGCCCGCAGACCTCCGCGGTGGACGTGTACGGCGCCGGGATCATGCTGTACGAGCTGGTCACCGGCCGCCAGCCGTTCCAGGGCGACAGCGCGCTCGCCGTGCTCCAGGCCCATCTGGCCCAGGAGCCGCAGCGGCCCAGCACCATGCCCGAGCCGCTCTGGACGGTGATCGAGCGCTGCCTGCGCAAGGACCCGGCCCAGCGGCCCGGTGCCACCTCGCTGGCCCGCGCGCTCCGGGTGGTCGCGGCCGGCGTCGGCGTGCACGCCTCCCCGGCGGCGGTCGACGAGGCGCTGGCGGTCGGTGCCCTGCTGCTGCCGGACCCGCAGCCGACCACCGTCCCCGGCACCATGCCGCCGCTGCCGCCCACGGGTGTGCCGGGCGCGGTGGCCCCGGGCGCCGAGGACCGCACCCAGGTGCTGCCGCCGACCCCGGGCGGGCCGCAGTACGACCCGGCCGCGGCGACCCGGGTGATGGGCACCCAGCCGCCGCCGGCGCCCCCGCAGGGAGCCCCGGACCGCACCCGGGTGATGCCGCCCGCCGCGGTGCCGCCGCCCCCGCCCGCCGCGCCGCCGCAGGAGGAGGCGCCGCACCCGTGGCAGACCCAGCTGCGCGCGGCGCGGGACCGCAACCAGCAGACCCAGGTCGGCTACTTCGGCCCGGAGGACTTCGAGGAGCCGCAGGTCGCCCCGCAGCCCTACCAGGCGGGCCCGGGCGGACGGCCCGGCCCCCAGCAGCAGCCGCCGGCCGGCTACCGCCCGGACCCGCGCCGCCAGGGCCCGCCGCCCGGCTACGCCCAGCGCCCGCCGGTCGCCCCGCCGCCCTACCAGGCGGGCCACCAGGCCGGACCGCAGTCCGGACGCCAGGCCGGGCAGGGCCCGCAGGGCGGCCGTCCGCAGCCGTCGGGCGGCTACCGGCAGGCCCCGGCCGACTACGGCCGGCCGCAGGGCGGCTACCCGCCGCCGCCCGCGCCCACCCCGGTGCCGCGCCGGGCCGAGCCGCCCGCGCCGCAGTACCGGGAGGCCCCGCCACAGCGCCGCGAGGAGCCTCCCGCCCCGGCCCGCCGTGAGCCCGCGCCGGCCCGCGAGCCGCGCCCGCGCAGCCGCAACCGGATGTACGTCCCGGGGCTCGGCTGCCTCAAGGGCTGCCTGATGGTGCTGCTGGTGCTGACCCTGGCCGGGGCGGCGCTGTGGAGCTTCACGCCGCTGCCGCAGTACTGGGACACTGTCGTGGGCTGGTTCGACACCGCGCGCGACTGGGTGAAGAGCATCGGCGGCTAGGCGGCCGGACGACGGGGGCACGGGGATGGGTGTACGGGGAGGCCGGGTGGGCGCGGCGCTGATGGGCGCCGTGCTCGCGCTGGCGGGGCTGCTGCTGCCGGCCGGACCGGCGGCGGCGGAGGAGGTCCGGCACTGCGGGCAGTACGAGACCGTCCCGGTCGCGGGCGGCCGGTACGTGGTGGACAACAACAACTACGGCGGGGCCGCGCAGTGCCTGGGCACGGACGGCCGGGCCGGGTTCACCGTCCTGGACTCCGGGGCGAACGCGAGCCCGCCGGCCGGTCCGGCCGCGTACCCGGAGATCTTCGACGGCTGCCACTGGGGCACCTGCACCCGGGGCGGCGCGCTGCCGGTCACGGTCTCCGAGCTGGGGCGGGCCACCAGCAGCTGGTCCACCGCACTGCCCGCCCGCGGCGACTTCAACGTGGCGTACGACCTCTGGTTCAACACCACCCCGAGCACCCCCGCCGCCAACGGCCAGCCGGACGGCGCCGAGCTGATGATCTGGCTGGACCGCACCCCGGCCTCGGCGGGCCCCACCGGCGGAACCGCCAACATCGGTGGCACCGGCTACACCAGCTGGCAGCTCACCATGGCCGCCAACGGGAGGCAGTGGCCGATGGTCGCCTACCAGGCGCAGACCCCGGTCACCTCGGTCACCGACCTCGACCTGCGGGCCTTCGTCCGGGACGCGGTGGTGCGCGGGGTGGTGAAGCCGGACTGGTACCTGATCTCGGTGGAGGCCGGCTTCGAGATCTGGAGCGGCGGTACGGGTCTGCGCACCGAGTCCTTCGCCACCGACGTGCGCCCCGGCCGCCCGGTCGGTCCGATCGGCGCCCCGGGCGGCCGCTGCCTGACCCACACGCCGGACGGCAGCCCGGCGACCGGCCCGGAGCCGGTCGCGCTGCTGGACTGCGACGGCTCGTCGGCCCAGCAGTGGAGCGTGGAGATCGACGGGACGGTCCGGCAGGGCGGCAAGTGCCTGGGCACCAACGGCAACCTGGCCTCGCTCAACCCCTGCAACGGCTCGCCGTACCATGTCTGGCTGGTGGGCCTGGCGGGCGCGCTGTGGAACCAGGGCGCCCAGGGCTGCCTGCGCGACCCCGCGAACGGCACCGCGCCGGGCGGCGCCGCCGACCTGGCGGGCTGCGACGGCTCTCCGGGCCAGCGCTGGACCCTGCCGACCGCGGTGAGCTGACCGGGTGTCGAACCGGCGGCCGGTCAGGTGCCGGCTCCGGATCGGGCCCGGACAGCGAGATTGACGCTTTGTCGATAATTCGCAAGATTTCTCGCCCACGACTCCCGCTCCAGGGCCCTCCGGCGGCCCCCGCAGGGCCTCGGGGCGCGTAGGTTGGTCGCTGTTGTCCCGCCCCACCGAGCGCGCCGGACCCCCGGAGCGCTCCCGCGCCGCCCACGGAGCAGCATTGGCACGCAAGATCGGCAGCCGGTACACCGTCCACCAGGTGATCGGCCGGGGTTCGGCCGGGACGGTCTGGCTCGGTGAGGGGCCCGACGGCCCGGTGGCGGTCAAGCTGCTGCGCGAGGACCTCGCCGCCGACCAGGTGCTGGTCGGCCGCTTCGTCCAGGAGCGCACCGCGCTGACCAGCCTCGACCACCCCCGGGTGGTCGGCGTGCGCGACATGGTGGTGGACGGCAGCGACCTCGCCCTGGTGATGGAGCTGGTCCAGGGCACCGACCTGCGCTCCCGGCTGGAGCGGGACGGTGCGCTGCCGCCGCAGACCGCCGCCTCGATCATCGCCGACGTCGCGGACGGCCTGGCGGCCGCGCACGCGGCCGGGATCGTCCACCGCGACGTCAAGCCGGAGAACGTCCTGCTCGACCTCGCCGCCGCCCCCGGCCCCGGCGGCGCCCCGCGCGCCAAGCTCACCGACTTCGGCGTGGCCCGCCTGGTCGACGCCCCGCGCCGCACCCGGGCCACCCGGATCATCGGCACCCCCGACTACCTCGCCCCCGAGATCATCGAGGGCCTGGAGCCGCGCGCCGCCGTCGACATCTACGCCCTCGCCACCGTGCTGTACGAGCTGCTGGCCGGCTTCACCCCGTTCGGCGGCGGCCACACCGGCGCGGTGCTGCGCCGGCACGTCACCGAGCAGGTGCCGCCGATCCCCGGCCTCCCGGACGGGCTGTGGCGGATCATCTCCGAGTGCCTGGCCAAGGCCCCCGCCTCCCGGCTGCGCGCCGCGGAGCTGGCCGCCCGGCTGCGCGAGCAGCTGCCCTCGCTGTCCGGCCTGCCGGTGCTCGCCGTGCCCACCCAGGGCCGCGCCCCGGCCGAGGAGCAGCTGACCCCAGGCGAGGCCGTCTACGCCGAGATAGACGCCGGACCCGGCACCCACAAGCGCCGCCGAGGCCCGGCCGTGCCGCTGGTGCCCGGTGCCGCCCCGGACTCCACCCGGGACACCCACACCAGCCTGCGCCGCCCGTCCGCCGACGAGCTGGCCGCGTACGCCGCCGAGTCCCGCGCCCAGCGCACCGCCCCGGGCCACCGCCGGGACCGCCAGGCCCTGCTGCGCCGCCGCCGGCTGCTGGCCGTGCTGGTGGCCACCGTGCTGCTGCTGGCGGGCGCCGCCGCGGCCTGGACGGCCTTCGCGGCCACCGTCCCGGACGACGGGCACCCGGCCCGTCCCTCGGTGTCGGTCACGGCCCCGCGGGCGCCGTGACCGCAGGTGTGACTCCAGGGGAACCGGGGGTGTCGTCAGGACCACCCCCGGAACCATTACCCTGGGGGGCGTGGCAGCCGTCGATCCTTCCGAAGAGCTCAAGAACCTCGATACGACCATGGCGTCGATCGAGGCCGTCCTCGACCTGGACAAGATCCGGGCCGACATCGCGGTCCTGGAGGAGGAGGCAGCCGCCCCCACCCTGTGGGACGACGTCGCGAACGCGCAGAAGGTGACCAGCCGGCTCTCCTTCCTCCAGGGCGAACTGCGCCGGGTCGAGGGCCTGCGCGGCCGCATCGACGACCTGGGCGTGCTGTTCGAGCTGGCCGAGGCCGAGGACGACGCGGACACCCGCGTCGAGGCAGAGGCCGAGCTCGTCGCCCTCCAGAAGGCGGTCGAGGAGCTGGAGGTCCGCACCCTCCTGTCCGGCGAGTACGACGCCCGTGAGGCGCTGATCAACATCCGTGCCGAGGCCGGTGGCGTGGACGCCGCCGACTTCGCCGAGCAGCTCATGCGCATGTACCTGCGCTGGGCCGAGCGGCACGGGTACCCCACCGAGGTGTACGACACCTCGTACGCCGAAGAGGCCGGCATCAAGTCCGCGACCTTCACCGTGAAGGCGCCGTACGCCTACGGCACCCTCTCGGTCGAGCAGGGCACCCACCGTCTGGTCCGCATCTCGCCGTTCGACAACCAGGGCCGCCGGCAGACCTCCTTCGCCGGCGTCGAGGTCCTCCCGGTCGTCGAGCAGTCCGACCACGTCGACATCGACGAGGGCGAACTGCGCGTGGACGTGTACCGCGCGTCCGGCCCCGGCGGCCAGGGCGTCAACACCACCGACTCGGCGGTGCGCATCACCCACCTGCCGACCGGCATCGTGGTCTCCTGCCAGAACGAGCGCTCGCAGATCCAGAACAAGGCGTCCGCGATGAACGTCCTCCAGGCCAAGCTGCTGGAGCGGCGCCGCCAGGAGGAGAAGGCGGCGATGGACGCTCTCAAGGACAGCGGCAGCTCCTGGGGCAACCAGATGCGCTCCTACGTGCTGCACCCGTACCAGATGGTCAAGGACGTCCGCACCGCGTACGAGGCCGGCAACCCGCAGGCCGTGCTGGACGGTGACATCGACGGCTTCATCGAGGCCGGGATCCGCTGGAGGAAGCAGCGGGAGACCTCGAACGAGGCGTGAGGACCGCGGCCTCGATGAAGATCAAGCACAGCATCGAGGCCGGAATGCGCCGGCGCAAGCAGCGCGAGACCAGCGTCGAGTAGTCACCGGACGACGCAGAAGGGCCCCGACCGCAGCGGTCGG
>NZ_JBHVFE010000364.1:0-9320 GCF_042801945.1 Kitasatospora sp. NPDC057542 | reverse complement strand
CTGCCGATCGGCAGGGTGGCGACGGGACACGGCGGTGGAGACCTGCCCCACCGCCACCGTGAGGCCCCGCAACCGGGCCGCGCGGATCGGCCTCTCACCCGATCGGCCGGTGGCAGCCGGTTCGGCGCGCGCCCCCAGCCGAAGGTCGCCGCAGGGCATCGCCGGGCCCCGGACCCTAGGGTCTGTGGTGCGTCGAAGAACCGAGCGCCGGGCGCGCACGCAGTCCTGTCGCGGGCCGGGGCGGCCGGCAGGCCCGAGACCGCGCCCCGAGGTGCCCGGCCGACCCGAGAGGTGGTCCCACCCCATGCACACCGTCGTCCGCGGCGCCGGAGCAATCGGCCTGACCGTCCTGCTGCTCACCGCCGCCACCGGCTGCCAGGGTGACGGCTCCTTCGCCGCCGAGCCCGAGCAGGCCCCCCCGGCCATCGGGACCGCCACCGGACTGGCCGCCCAGCAGCTGGACTGGCACGCCTGCGCCGCCCCCACCAACGCCCAGGGCAACGGCACCGCGCCCGCCGCCGACTGGCAGTGCGCCACCCTCAAGGTCCCGCTGGACCACAGCAAACCGGACGGCACGACGATCGGCCTCGCGCTGATCCGCAGCCGGGCCAAGGACGAGCAGCACCGGATCGGCTCGCTGCTGTTCAACTTCGGCGGCCCCGGCGCCTCGGGTGTGGCCACCCTGCCCGCCCTCGGCGCGACCTACGCCTCCCTCAACTCCCGCTACGACCTGGTGAGTTTCGACCCCCGCGGGGTCGGCGCCAGCGCCGGGGTGACGTGCCTGGACGACCGGGCGATGGACGAGTCCACCGCCGCCGACAGCACTCCCGACACCCCCGGCGCGGTAAAGGCCCTGGACGAGGGCAACGCCCGTTTCGTCGCCGCCTGCGAGCACAACTCCGGTGCGGTGCTGCCGTACGTGGACACCGAGAGCGCCGCGCGGGACATGGACCTCATGCGGCAGGTGCTCGGCGACCGGAAGCTGTCCTACTTCGGCATCAGCTACGGCACCCAGCTCGGCGGCGTCTACGCGCACCTGTTCCCGCAGCACGTCGGCCGGATGGTGCTGGACTCGGTGGTCGACCCGACCAAGGACCCTCAGCAGTCCGCGCTCGGTCAGGCCCAGGGCTTCCAACTCGCCCTCGGCGACTTCATGAAGGCCTGCGCCGCCCAGGCCGGGGCCGCCTGCCCGACCGGCGCGGGCGGCGACGAGGGCACCGCGAAGGTCGTCGCACTGGTGCAGAAGCTGGCGCAGTCGCCGCTCCCCACCAGCCAGGGGCGGCAGCTCACCGAGAACCTGGCGGTCACCGGCATCGCGGGTGCCCTGTACAGCACGGAGACCTGGCCCGCGCTGGCCGCCGGGCTGACCGAGGCGACGGAGCAGGGGACCGGCGACACGCTGCTCCGGCTCGCCGACGCGTTGAACGGGCGCGACGCCCAGGGGCACTACACCAACCTGAACGCCGCGAACCGGGCGATCAGCTGTGTGGACGCCCGGCAGCGCTACTCCGACCAGGACGTGCAACAGCAGCTGCCGCAGTTCCGCGCCGCCTCGCCGGTGTTCGGGCCCTACACCGCCTGGGGCCTGACCGGCTGCACCGGCTGGCCCGTCCCCGGCAAGGCCGCCCGTCCGGAGGTCTCCGCGCCGGGCGCCGCCCCGATCCTGGTGGTCGGCACCACCGGCGACCCGGCCACCCCGGTGGAGGGCGCCCGCGCGATGGCGCAGCAGCTCGGCGCGGGCGTCGGCGTCGCCGTCACCTTGCAGGGCGAGGGGCACGGCGGCTACAACACCGGCAACCCGTGCCTGAAGCAGATCGTGGACGCCTACCTGCTGGACGGCACGGTGCCGGCGAACGGGAAGACGTGCAGTTGAGCGGCCGGCCGGGCGTAGAAGTGGCCCGCAGGGTCGGTCGACGATTGGCCCTGGAGAGTGGGCCACCCGGGGCCTAGCCTCTCCGGTGTGACAAACGATGCGACGAACAGCGCGCCCCACCAGCACCTCGACAACGGCCACCGGGCCGCCACCGACACCACCAAGGTCGACTTCTACTTCGACCCCGTCTGCCCGTTCGCCTGGATAACCTCCCGATGGATCCTGGAGGTCGAGCGGCAGCGCGAACTCGACCTGGACTTCCGGGTGATGAGCCTGTCCGTCCTCAACGAGGGCCGCACCGACCTGCCCGAGCGCTACCAGCGCCTGCTGACCACCGGCTGGGGCCCCGTGCGAGTCTGCACCGCCGCCGCCGAGCAGCACGGCCCGCAGGTGCTGCGCGCGCTGTACACCGAGCTCGGCACCCGGCTGCACGACCAGGACCGGCCCGCCGACGACGCCGTCATCCGCGAGGCGCTGGTGGCGGCGGGCCTGCCGGAGGAGCTGGCCGGGGCGGCGAACGGCACCGAGTACGACGAGGCGCTGCGCAAGAGCCATCACGAGGGCATGGACCCGGTCGGCGAGGAGGTCGGAACACCGACCATCCACGTGGACGGCGTCGCCTTCTTCGGCCCGGTGCTGAGCGCCATCCCGCGCGGTGAGGACGCCGTACGGGTCTTCGACGGTGTGCGGCTGCTGGCCGGGTACCCGAAGTTCTTCGAGCTCAAGCGGACCCGGACGGGCGGCCTCGACTTCTCCTGAGCGGCCGGGGGCGCGAGGACGTGCGGCTCTGACCGGCGGCCGAAGGGGCGGTAGCGGGGAGGGTTGACGGAGCGGTCGAGCGGTGGGGCCGCAGCTGCGGCCGGCCGCCGACCCACGCCGGGCGAGCCGCACCGAGCGGACCGTCGAGCGGTGCAGTTTTGCCCCGGTTGGACCGGTATCGTCCCGTTCGGCCTCCCGTCCGGGCGCGGAGCGTCCGACCATGGAGGGGCGGAGGCTGTTCGGTCCCCCGAGAGGCGGTGGGCGTGGATGATCGCACGAATCCGGCTGCGCGCTGCCCGCCACCCCACGACCCCGCCGGGCCCCGGCGCCGGACCGGGTGCCGGACCGGGGCAGGGCCGGGGCCAACCGCGAGGACCGGGCCAGGGTCCGGGGCCAGGCCCCGGCGGCCCGGCCAAGCCCCCGCCGCCCTCGTGGCGCCGCTGGCTGCTGCCCTTCGCCGTGCTGGCGACGCTGTTCCTGCTGGTGCTCTTCTCCAATCCCGGCAAGCCCGGTACCCGCTACGGCTACACCGACTTCCTGAACCGGGTCAACGCCGGCCAGGTGCAGACCGTGGACGTCAGCGACACCGGCGGGGTGAGCGGCACGCTCAAGGACGGCACCCACTTCACCAGCCAGATCCCCACCGTTCTGGGCACCTCCGAACTCAGCGGCGCGCTCTCCGGCCACCACGTGACCATCACCGGCAGCCGGACCAGCGGCGGCGGCTCGATCTGGTCCACCCTGCTGCTCTTCCTGCCGCTGCTGATCTTCGGCGCGCTCTTCCTCTGGTCCGGCCGGATGGCCGCCCGGTCGCTGGGTGGCGGCCTGAGCGCCATCGGGCGGTCCCGGGCGAAGATCATCGAGGCCGAGCGGCCGGCCACCGGATTCGCCGACGTGGCCGGGTACGAGGGGGTGAAGCAGGAGGTCAGCGAGGTGGTCGACTTCCTGCGCAGTCCGGAGCGGTACGCCGCCGCCGGGGCCAAGGGGCCACGCGGGGTGATCATGGTCGGGCCGCCCGGCACCGGCAAGACCCTGCTCGCCCGGGCGGTCGCCGGCGAGGCCTCGGTGCCCTTCCTCTCGGTGACCGGATCCGGCTTCGTCGAGATGTTCGTCGGCGTCGGCGCCTCCCGGGTCCGTGACCTCTTCGACGAGGCCCGCAAGCGCGCGCCGTCGATCATCTTCATCGACGAGATCGACGCCGTCGGCGGCCGCCGCGCGGGTGGCACCCGGATCGGCGGCAACGACGAGCGCGAGCAGACCCTGAACCAGCTGCTCGCCGAGATGGACGGCTTCGACCAGAGCACCGGCATCGTCGTCATCGCCGCCACCAACCGCCCGGACGCCCTCGACCCCGCCCTGCTACGCCCCGGCCGCTTCGACCGGCAGGTCACCGTCCCGCTGCCCAACCAGGCCGAGCGGGCCGCCATCCTCGCCGTGCACGCCCGCGGCAAGACCCTGGCCCCGGACGTCGACCTCGGACGGCTCGCCCGCGGCACCCCCGGCTTCTCCGGCGCCGACCTCGCCAACCTGGTCAACGAGGCCGCCATCAACGCTGTGCGCGCCGACCGGGCCACCCTCACCGCCGACGACCTCGACGCCGCCCGCGACCGGGTGCTGCTCGGCCGGCGGGAGTCCTCCAACGCGCTGCTGCCCGAGGAGCGGCACGCCGTCGCGGTGCACGAGTCCGGACACGCGCTGGTGGCCGCGCTGTGCGAGCACGCGGACCCGGTCGCCAAGGTGACCATCCTCCCGGCCGGCGTCGCCCTCGGCGCCACCGAACAGCTGCCCGAGGCCGAGCGGCACCTGTACAGCGAGGGCTACCTGACCGACCTGCTCACCGTCCAGCTCGGCGGCCGGGCAGCGGAGCTGGTGGTCTTCCGAGAGGGCTCCACGGGCGCCGCCAACGACCTCGCCAACGCCACCTCGGTCGCCACCCGGATGGTCCGCGAGTTCGGCCTCTCCCCGGAACTCGGCCCGGTCGGCTACTCCAGCGGCACCCCGCACTACCTCGGCGACAACCCCGAGGACCTGCTGCGCCGCCCGTACTCCGAACAGACCCAGCACGCCGTGGACGAGGCGGTGGCCCGCCTGCTGCGCCGGGCCGAACGGCGGTCCGTCGACCTGCTCACCGAGCACCGGCACCACCTGGACGAGCTGGCGGCGCTGCTGGTCGCCCAGGAGACGGTGGACGGCCGGGTGGTGCTCGACATCCTGTCGCACCCGGCGCCGGGCCCTGATCAGCCGGGCCCGGGCCGGCCGGTCCGGCTGACGAAGCCGGAGGCACGGGCGAGGCCGGAGGCGCAGGCGGGACCGGAGAGGCAGGCGGGGCCGGAGGCACAGGGAGGGACGGACGGGACGGGGGCACCGTCGGGACCGGCGGAACCGGGGGAGGACCCCCGCCCGTGAAGGCCGCGACCCCGGTGGTCGTATCCTCGTGACCGCGTCTCGTACCCACCGTCCCGAGGAGTCGGAATGACCGAGCCCCTGCCTGCCGACGTCCAGCGGGAGATCGCCCGTGCCCTCGGGGTCGCGCCCGTGCCCGACCCCGCGAAGGAGGCCGAGCGCCGGGTGGACTTCCTGGCCGAGCAGGTGCGGGCCACCGGCGCGCGCAGCCTGGTGCTGGGCATCAGCGGAGGCGTCGACTCCACCACCGCCGGGCGGCTCTGCCAGCTCGCCGTCGAACGGCTGCGGGCCGAGGGCCACCAGGTGACCTTCACCGCGATGCGGCTGCCGTACGGCGTCCAGGCCGACGAGGCGGACGCCCAGCTCGCGCTCGGCTTCATCCGTGCCGACGAGGTGCTGACCGTCGACGTCAAGCCCGCCACCGACGGCGCGCTCGCCGCCCTGAAGGCCGCCGGCCTGACCTACACCGACCACGGCCACGAGGACTTCGTCGGCGGCAACGTCAAGGCCCGCCAGCGGATGGTGGTCCAGTACGCGGCCGCGGGCGCCAAGGGCGGGCTGGTCGTCGGCACCGACCACGCAGCCGAGGCCGCGGTCGGCTTCTTCACCAAGTTCGGCGACGGCGCGGCCGACGTGATGCCGCTGTCCGGCCTGACCAAGCGCCAGGTGCGGGCGATCGCCGAGGCGCTGGGCGCGCCGGCCGAGCTGGTCAAGAAGACCCCGACCGCCGACCTGGAGAACCTCGCCCCCGGCCGCCCCGACGAGGACGCCCTCGGCGTCAGCTACGACGCCCTGGACGACTTCCTGGAGGGCCTGCCGGTCAGCGAGGACGTCCACCGGACCGTCCTCGGCCACTACCGCCGCACCGAGCACAAGCGCAACCTGCCGGTCACCCCGCCCCTGGCATGACCGGCCCGGACGAGCGCGCCGCCGGAGCCGTCCTCGGATCCGCCGTGGGCGACGCCCTCGGCGCCCCCTACGAGTTCGGTCCGGCCGGCGCCTTCTCCGCCCGCTTCCCGGACACCCCCGGTGACCTGGTGGCGGGCGGCGGCTGGGAGCTGGGCGAGGCCACCGACGACACCCAGATGGCCGTCCTGGTCGCCGAATCCCTGATCGAGCGGGGCGGCCTGGACCTCCCGGACCTCTTCGACCGGTTCCGCCGCTGGGCCGCCGCCGGGCCCCCCGACATCGGCATCCAGACCGAATCGGTCCTCACCAGCGGCCTGCCCTGGGACCTCGCGGCCGCCGTCCACTTCGACACCACGCTGCGCGCCGCCGGCAACGGCGCCCTGATGCGCGCCTCGACCTCCGCCGTCGCCTTCGCCCGCGCCGGGCGGCAGGCCACCATGGACGCGGCCCGGCGCATCGCGGCACTGACCCACGGCGACCGGGCCGCCTGGGAGGGCACGGCGATCTTCCACGAGCTCGTCCGGCTCGCGCTCGACGGTGCCGACCCGCTGGCCGAACTCCCCGCCGTCCTGGCCCATGTAGCCCCCGATCATCGCGAACGCTACGCCACCGTCCTCGCCCCGGACTGGCACCCGGAGCGCGCCACCGAGGCCAACGGCGCGGTCTGGCCCTGCCTGGGCTCGGCGGTCTGGGCGCTGCGCACCACCGACGGCTTCGAGCAGGCGCTGCGCGCCGCGATCGACCTCGGCGGGGACACCGACACGGTCGCCGCCGTCACCGGCGGCCTGGCCGGGGCCCGGTACGGCCTGGCGGCGATCCCGGAGCGCTGGACCGGGCCGCTGCACGTCGAGCTGCCCGGGTTCGGCGGGCGGGTGCTCCGGATGCCCGAACTGCTCGATCTGGCGGCGAGGTTGACGGTCGGTCCGGAACCGGCATGGCCTACCAGGGAACGCGGATCTCCGGCGGGTCGATCAGAAAGTAGACGATCAGGGCCGCCGGTACCAGCAGCTGGCAGAGGAGCGGACTGAGCATCGCGCAGCGCCAGCGGCGCTGCGGGGTCGACCGATCGCCCGCGACGGCCACGCCGAGCAGCACCGTGAACCCGACGGCGCCGAGGAGCCACAGGGTCTGCACCACCGCGGCGTGATGCTCCTCGGGCGTCTGCTCCCCGGCCCACCGCCAGATCCGGGACAGCAGGAAACCGTCGATCGCCACCGTCAGCGCGGCGAACACCGTCCCGGCCTTCAGGTCCGTCGATTCCCTGCCCAGCCCTTTGATCCCCGTCCGCGCCACTGCGCCCATCCCCCGATTCCGGTCCGCCCGTGTGCCTGGTTACGGTACCGGGCGGGGGTTCGGATCCGTAGGGGCGGGAGTTGCGCGGTCGAGGTGTGTGGCCGCCGGGGCGGGAGCGAGGTGCGGTGGTGGTGGTGGTGTTCGGCGGGTGGCCGAGGATGGGTCGTGGCGGCCGGTGTGCGGTCGGCCGACGAGTGAGGGGGATGAAGTGATGACGGTGGATCGGCTCGCGGTGGTGTCCGGCGGCGGTACCGGGATCGGCAGGGCGATCGCGGCGCGGCTGGCCGGGGACGGGCACCGGGTGGTGATCCTGGGCCGCAGGCCGGCGGTGCTGGAGCAGGCCCGGGAGGAGATCGAGCGGGCTGCCGGGCCGGGGCGGGTCGTACCGGTGGCAGCCGATCTGACCGACCCGGCGGCGGTCGAGGCGGCGGCGGCCCGGATCGCCGGACTCGGTCCGGTGGACGTGCTGGTGAACAACGCGGGTGCGATCGTCACCCCGCCCGCCGACGGAAGTCTGGCCGCGCTGGCCGCTGCCTGGCGGCGGGACCTGGACGGCAACCTGCTCACCGCCGTGCTGCTGACCACCGCGCTCCAGGACGGGCTGCGCCGCCCCGGCGGCCGCCTGGTGGTGATCAGTTCGGCGGCGGCCCAGCGCGGTGGCGCGGGCCCGCACTCGGCGGGCTCGTACGCCGCCGCCAAGGCCGCGCTGCACGGCTGGGCGTTCGGCCTGGCGCGGCAGTTGGGGCCGGACGGGATCACGGTGAACGTGCTCGCGCCCGGTTACATCGAGGACACCGAGATCTTCGGGGCCGGCTGGAGCGAGGAGTTCCACGTCCGGAAGGTCGCGGACACCCTGGTCGGCCGGGCGGGCACGCCGGCCGACGTGGCCGGGGCGGTCGCCTACCTCGCCTCTCCGGCCGCCGGGTACCTGACCGGTCAGGTGATCGGGCTCAACGGCGGTGCGGTGCTGGGCCGCTGAGCCGTCGAGAGGGCCCCGCCGAGCCCGGTGGTGCGGTCCGTCAGTCCCCGTCGGCGTCGGCTTCCGGGGTCGGGGCGGAGCCGGTGCGGACGGCGAGCTTGGCCTCGGCGGTCGTCCAGTCGGTGGCGATCGCCTGCTGGGCGGCGGCCAGGGTGACCTGGCCCGTGCAGATCGCGGTGTGCAGGTGGGTCTCCACCGAGTCCTTGGGGTTGTTCGGGCCCTTGCCCGGGACGTGGCCGGGGGAGGGCGGCTGGACCCACAGGTTGCGCGGGTCGTTGGGGTCGCCGCCGAGCTGGAGGCTGATCAGGTGGTCGTACTCGGCGTCGCCCATCGGGCCGGTGTAGCCGTAGGACTTGGCGTTCTCGGCCTTCTCCTTGCCGGTGATGTTCACCGGCGGGCGGATGGTCGAGGTGTAGCCGCCCGGCTTGCAGATGGTGTTCTTGAGGTTGTCCTGGTTGACCGCCGGGCTGATCGCGCCCGGGGTGCAGTCGGGGTCGGGCAGCGGCTGCTTGTCCGCGGTGTAGCGGTAGTGGCAGCTGCCCGGCGCGGGCTGCGGCTGGACGTCGTAACTGCTCTTCGGGCCAGGGCCGGTGACGATCGCGGCGGGCGCGGGCGGGGCAGCTGCGGCGTCGCCCGCGGCCGGGGCGGAGCTGCGCCCGGCCCCCTTGGCGGTGTGGCCGCCGCCGGACGAGCAGCCTGCGGCTGCGGCGGCGAGCAGGACGGCCGCGGCTATGGCCAGGGCGCGGCGGGCGGGAGCCGGCACGGGTTCCTCCATCGGGGTGTGCGTGGGTGGTGGCCACCGGGCATGCCGGGGCCGCGCCAGCGGACACTACCGTGCGGACGGGGCCGGTGGGATGACGCCACGTCCGGGCGGGGGAAGCCTTTGCGGGGCGTGCGGAACCGTTTCCGCGACGGCGCCGGTTCGGCTGCCGGAGACCGTCACCGGCTTCGGGCCGGACACCGTCGTCCAGGCCCAGCTCGGTGCGGACGGGCGTACCCTCTGCCCGGCCGGGCTCAAGGGCGGCGACTCCGTCCTGCGGACAGTCCGGTCGGGAGGCGGACGCGGAGCGGTCCCGAACCGGCGGCCGGACGCGGAGCAGCGTC
>NZ_JBHVFE010000363.1:0-9320 GCF_042801945.1 Kitasatospora sp. NPDC057542 | reverse complement strand
GGCTTGTCCAGAGCCGGGCGCGGGCCGCCGTTCCCCAACCCGGTGCCGATGCCCGTGGCACCGGGTGGAGCCTCTCCGAGGGGTGCGGTCAGACCGCGACCGCCTCCTCCGTCTCCTCCTCGGCCTCCTGCGGCGTCTCCACCGGGCGGCGCCCGCGGCCCTCGTACACCGCCGCGGCCACCAGGGCCACCCCGCCGAGCAGCAGCCAGACCAGCAGGGTCACGACGTGCCCGCCGAGGCCCGCTCCGCCGTCGAAGTACATGACGCTGCGCGCGCCCTCCAGGAAGCCGGCGCCGGTCCAGAAGCCGTGCAGGCCGCCGAAGAACCCGTTCTGCAGCTCGGGCCGGTAGATGCCGCCGGAGGAGGTGAAGTTCAGCATCACGAACAGCACCATCAGGGCCAGCGTGGTCCACTTCTTCAGGAAGCTGTGCAGGCCGATGCCGATCAGCACGATGCCCGCCGAGTAGAGCCAGCCGAGCGCCCAGACCGCGGCGTGGTCGTGGTCGACCACATGGAAGACCGGCCCGGCGGTGACGATCCCGATCACGCTGACCACCAGCGAGACCGCCACCCCGACCAGCGCCCGCACCCTCAGGCTCAGCGCCACGCCGGCGGCACCGATCGCCGCGACGCTGGCGTAGGAGCCGATGCTCAGCGCGACCAGCAGGAAGAACAGGCCCTGCCCGGTCGGGTCGCCCTCGGCCGGGGTGGTCAGGTCGGTGACGTGCAGCGGCACGCCCTGCCGGTCGGTGACGTTGGTGAACACCTCCGTGGCGGCCACCACCGAGGTGTCCGAGTTCCCCTTGGCGACGATCAGCTCGGGGCTCTTGGCGTCCGGGACGAAGGCGCCCACGAGGTCCCGGTCGCGCAGCTGCTGCTCGGCGGCGGCCCGGTCGTCCACGGTGCGGACGTCGAGCGCGTCCCCGGCCTTGCCCTGGATCGCCTGCGCCAGGCCCTGCGCCTGCGGCGTGGTGCCGACCACGGCCACCTTGAGGTGGTGCGGCTCGGGCTGGTGGAACGCGCTCTGGTAGGCGAGCGCCATGCCCAGGCACATCAGCAGCGGGGTGATCAGGTGGGTGGCCAGGTGCTTGAGCGAGTGCCCCAGGGTGGGCTCCGCGGCAGGGTTCCGGGGTGTGCTCATGGTGTTCGTACCGTCCTCCGGTGGTGTCTCTCCACGATCAAAGAAGATGCGAAATGCAACCAATATGGATGGTCAATGCAACCTTCTATCGATGTAGCTTACAACCATTCGACATCGATCGAAAGCCGGGCCCCATCGGCCGGCGGCCCGGCTTCGACCGGACCGGCCGTCAGCCCAGATCGAACACCCCGTACGAGAACCCGTCCGCCCGCAGCTCGCCGTCCGCCACCCGTACGCCCTGCACCTCCAGCGGCCGGACGCCCTGCGCCCGCCGGACACCCTCCGGCAGGCCCGCGAGTCGTACCACCGCCGGCTCCCGGCGCGGGTTGACCGCCACCAGGTACCGCCCGGCCCGGGTGTACACCAGCGGGTAGCCGGCGTTCCGGACCTCCACCTCGCCGACCGCACCCAGCCCGGGGTGCGCCCGGCGCAGCGCGACGAGCCGCCGGACGGTGTGCAACAGCGAGGTCGGGTCGGCGCGCTGGGAGAGCACGTCCGGGCGGTGCAGGTCCGGGTCCACCGGCAGGTACAGCCGCTCGGGCGGGGCGCTGGAGAAACCAGCGGTGGGGCCGGGCGTCCACTGCATCGGGGTGCGCGAGCCGGCCCGGTTGAACCGCGGGCCGAGCACGCTGCCCTCGATGTCGGGCAGGCCCGGCAGGTAGCGCATGCCGATCTCGTCGCCGTAGTAGACGGCCGGGAGGGTCGGCCAGGTGAGCAGGAAGGCGAAGGCGGGGGCGAGTTGTTCCGCGGTGCGCGGGCCGGTGGCCAGGCGGGAGAAGTCGTGGTTGGCCGTGGGCAGCACGATGTGCCCGCTGCCCTCGGTGAGTTCGGCGGCGGAGCGCCAGGCGTCCAGGAAGGGCTGCGGAGCGCCCCGGCCCTCGGCCTCGAAGTAGCAGGCCTCCTGGTGCCAGAACTCCTCGACCGTCCCGCCGTTGTTGTTCCAGAGCGAGCGCAGCGCCAGGCCGTGGTCCTCGCCGCCGAAGTGCAGGAAGAAGTCGGCGTGGAAGCCGGCCGCGACGGCCGCCGCCGGGTCGCCCCACTCGGCGAGCAGGACGGCCTCGGGGTGGGTGCGGTCCAGCCAGTCGCGCAGCTCGGTCCAGAGCTTGGCGGTCTCCACCTTGCCCGGATCGTCCTTGACCAGCGAGTACGCCATGTCCACCCGGAAGCCGGACACCCCGAGGGCGAGCCAGTGCGCCATGATCGCGCGCAGTGCCGCCCGATTGGCGCGCGGGCCCTCCGCGTCCACCGCCTGCCGCCAGGGCTCTTCCGAACTGCCACGCGCGTAGCCGAAGTTGAGCGCCGGCTGGAAGTCGAAGAAGTTCGGCCGGTACCAGCCGGGGCGGTTGCCGGGCGAGGCGACGAAGCCGTCCACCGCGGTGTCGGACCAGATGTACCGGTGGTCGGACGGGTCCTCGGCGGAGGCCAGGAACCAGGGATGGCGGTCGGAGGTGTGCCCGGCCACCAGGTCCAGCAGGACCCGGATGCCCTTGCGGTGGGCGGCCTCGACCAGGGCCGCCAGGTCCCCGGTGCTGCCGTAGCGCGGGGCGGGGGTGAGGTAGTCGGTGACGTCGTACCCGGCGTCGCGGAACGGCGAGGCGAAGCAGGGGTTGAGCCAGACGGTGTCGACACCGAGCCAGGCGAGGTGGTCCAGGTGCTCGGCGATGCCGGCGAAGTCGCCGATGCCGTCGCCGTCGGAGTCGGCGAAGGTCTGCGGGTAGATCTGGTACAGCACGGCGTCGTCGAGCCAGTCGGGGCCGGGGCGGGTCGAGGTCATGGGCGGTTCCTCCTGCCGGGGTCCGGAGGCCCGGGCCTGTCCGGGCGGGGCTGGGCCGGGACGGGCTCGGCCGGGGCCGAGCCGGATGCCCCCGATTCTCGTCCAATCCCGGCCGCCCTGACAGCCCACCTCGCCCCGCCGCCGCCTTCTTCACGGAGCCCGCACCCGCGCTTCTCGGCGGAGGCCGCACCCGCGGCGCCGCAGTGCCGGTCCCTACGGGGCCTGCCCCGCACAGGCCGCCGTGAACAACCGGGCCCGCCGGGTGATCTCCGCCCAGTCCCCCGCCGCGACCACGTCCGGCGGCACCACGTCCGTCCCCGCGCAGACCGCGAGCGCACCGTGCGCGAGGAACGCGGCGGCGTTGCCCGCGTTCACCCCGCCGGAGGCCACCAGCGGCACGTCGGGGTACGGGCCGCGCAGGTCCTTGAAGTAGCCGGGGCCGAACGCCCGGGCCGGGAAGATCTTGACGGCGGCGGCGCCGAGGTCCACCGCGTGTGCCACCTCGGTCGGGGTGAGCGCCCCGAGCACCACCGGCACCCCGGCGGCGGCCGCCGTCTCGGCGACCTCGGGACGGCAGCCGGGGGTGACCAGGAAGGAGGCCCCCGCCTCGACTGCGCGCCGTGCCTGCTCGGCGGTCAGCACCGTCCCGACCCCGACCCGCCGGCCGGACTTCGAGGCCCTGAGCAGATGCCGCGTCACATCCGGTGTGGTGTAGGTGAATTCGGTCAGGTTGATGCCACCCTCGGCGAGTGCGGCGCAGAGCGCGGCGGCGTCCGGGATCCGGGGGGCGCGGACCACCGCGATCACCGGTTCGTCGCGCAGGACGGAGAGATCGGTCGTGGCGGAGAGCTCGGTCATGGGGCCAGGGTTCCTCGGTCGGTTCGGCGCAGGGCGCGCCCGGACCGGGCGCCGGTGGTGCGACCCTGCCGGACGACGGCGGTGCCGTTGACGTACACGTACTCGATGCCCTCGGCGGGCAGCCGGGGGTGCTCGAAGGTGGCGGCGTCCCGGACCTTCTCGGGGTCGAGGAGCACCAGGTCGGCGTGGTGACCGGGGGCGATCCGGCCGCGCCGGTCCAGCCCCAGCCGGGCGGCGGGGCGGCCGGTCATCCGGGCGATCGTCTCCTCCAGCGTCAGCACACCCAACTCCCGGCTGTAGTGGCCGAGGTAGCGCGGGAAGGTGCCCCAGGCCCGCGGGTGCGGCCGGGCGCCGACCAGCAGTCCGTCGCTGCCGACGGTGTGCGCGCGGTGGCGCATGATCGCCCGGACGTTCTCCTCGTGCCCCACGTGCTGGAGGATCGTGGTGGCCAGCTCGTCCCGGCGCAGCAGGTCCAGGAACACCTCGGTGCCGGTCCGCTGCTCCTCGACGGCCAGCTCGGCGACGGTACGGCCGACCGTCCCGGCGAGCGGGGCCGAGCGGACACCCGAGATCTGGATCGTCGCCCAGTCGGTGACCACGCCGTGGCAGCCGTCGCTGCCCTTCTCCTCCACCTCGTACCGGATCTTCGCGCACTGCGCGGGGTCGGCGAGCCGCGCCAGCGTCGCGGCCGGGCCTCCCTCGGTGGCCCAACTCGGCAGCAGGGCGGCCAGGGTGGTGGAGCCGGGCAGGTAGGGGTAGCTGTCCAGGGTGAGGTCGACGCCGTCGGCGAGCGCCCGGTCGAGAAGCTCCAGCAGCTCGCCGGCCCGGCCCCGGTTGACGCCGAAGTTCATCGTGGCGTGGGTCAGGTGCAGCGCGCAGCCGCTCTGCCGGGCGATCTCCACCATCTCCGCGTATCCCTCCAACGCCCCCGCACCGTACGAGCGTTGGTGCGGCGCGTGGAAGCCGCCGTAGGCCGCGACGACGGTGCACAGCTCGACCAGCTCGGCGGTGTCCGCGTACATCCCGGGGGTGTAGCTGAGGCCGCTGGACATGCCGACCGCGCCGTCCAGCAGGCTCCTCGCCAGCACCTGCCGCATCCGGTCGAGTTCGGCCGGGGTGGGCGGACGGTTGTCCCAGCCCATGGCGAGCATCCGCAGCGTGCCGTGCGGGACGAGGTAACAGGCGTTGACGGCGACACCGGTGCGGTCGATCCGGTCCAGGTAGCCGGCGACGTCCCGCCAGTCCCAGGCGAAGTCGCCCGGATTGCCGTTCCAGCCCGCGAGTTGGCGGCGCAGTGCGGGCAGCGTGACGTCGTCCACCGGGGCGTAGGACAGGCCGTCCTGGCCGAGGACCTCACAGGTGACGCCCTGGGTGACCTTGGCGGGGTGCTCGGGTTCGAGCAGCAGGGCGAGGTCGGAGTGGGCGTGCATGTCGATGAAGCCGGGGGTCAGCACCAGCCCGTCGGCGTCCACCGCCTCGGGCGCGTCGAGGCCCTCGCCGATCTCGGCGATCAGGCCGTCGGCGATCCGGACGTCCGCCCGGTAGCGCTCCGCGCCCGTGCCGTCGACGACCGTCGCCCCCTTGAAGACCGTTCTCCCCCCGGGCATCAGAAGAACGTCCTGACCAGGCCGGTGACCTTCGGCTCGGCCGCGCCCGCGGAGTCCAGCACCGGGATCGCCGTCCACTTGTCGAAGGCCGTGCACGGGTGCGAGACGCCCAGCCGCAGCACGGCGCCGATCGGCGCCAGGTCACCCGCGTCGCGCAGGAAGGCGTGCTGGTCGTTGAGCGCGGTGATCCGGGCCGCCGTTCCGGTCAACTCTGCTCCGCCGCGCACCTGTTGCGGCTCGGGAAGGCCCTCGTCGAAGGGCAGGTCGCGCTTGCCCGCGTCCAGCAGCGCGAGCTGCGGCTCGGGCCGGGAGACCACCCGGGCCCAGCCGTGCAGCGCGCCCCGGAACGGCGTCTGTCCGCCGTCCCGGGCAAGCGGCGAGATGCCCCGGTAGAAGCCGTCGTCGTGGGCGATGTACGCACCCGAGCGCAGCACCACGAACGCCTCCGGCAGGTTCGCCAGCTCCTCGGCCACCAGGTCGAAGTAGGCGCTGCCGCCGGCCGAGACCACCGGCCGGGTGCCGTCCGGGTAGGCGCTCGCCAGCCGGCCGTGCAGGTCACCGAGCGCCCGCAGGTAGCCGCGGACGGAGGCCAGCGCCTCGGCCGAGGCGTCGTGCGCGAGCGCGCCCTCGTACCCGCCGACGCCGGCCAGGCGCAGGGTGGGGGCGCGCAGCACGGCGGCGGCGACCTCGACGGCGGCGTCCACGCCGCGGGCGCCGGTCCGCCCGCCGGGGCCGCCGAGTTCGACCAGCACCTCGACCGGCCGTTCGGCCCCGGCGGCGCGCAGCGCCTCGTCCATCAGCCGCACGCTCTCGGCGGAGTCGACCCAGGAGAGGAAGGCGAAGTCCGGGTCGGCGGCGAGTTCGTCGGAGAGCCAGGCCAGTCCGGCCGGGTCGAGCAGGGTGTTGGCGAGCAGGATGCGCCGGACCCCGAAGGCCCGGGCGACCCGCACCTGGGGCAGGTTGGCGAGGGTGATGCCGTGGCTGCCGGCGTCGAGCTGTGCCTGCCAGAGGGTGGGCGCCATGGTGGTCTTGCCGTGCGGGGCGAGCGCGACGCCGGCCTTGGCGCACCAGTCGGCCATGGTGCGGACGTTGTGGTCGAGGGCGGCGCCGTCGAGGGTGAGCAGCGGGGTGCCGAGCGAGGAGAGGGTGGGGCCGGTGGCGAGCCACTCCCGGGTGCTGCGGCCCCACGACTGCGGTGGAGCGGCTTTGAACCGCCAGTCGAGCGGCTCGTCGGCCAGGGCGGCCACCGCGCCGCGGGCGATGCCCGGCCCGGTGCCACTGCTTGCGAAGGTCTGCTCCATCACCGTGTCCCTCCATCCGCACAGGTTGCAACATGTGCAACGTGGGTTGCACATGCTGGCAACACGGTTCTAGCATCGGCGCCGGATCACGGTCAACGGACCTGACTCCCGGTCAACGGGGTCGGCTCGTGCGCAAACGCTCATGCGCAACGGTGCCGGCCCGGTGGGCCCGCTCTCGACGGAACGGCCGCAGACGAGGAGCCCCGCACATGCCGCGACAGGACACCCAGGGCCCGACCCGCCCCGGCCCTCCCCCGACGGCCGTGTGCGTGGGCGAGTCGATGGCCGTCCTGCTGCCGGACCGCCCGGGGCCGCTGGAGTCGGTGGAGAGCTTCCGGCTCTCCGTCGGCGGCGCGGAGTCCAACGTGGCGGGCGCGCTGGCCGCCCACGGCGTGCCGACCGCCTGGATCAGCCGGGTCGGCGACGACGGCTTCGGCCGCCGGCTGCTCGCCGAGGTCGCCGCCCGCGGCGTGGACGTCTCGGCGGTCGCGGTCGACCCGCACCGCCCGACCGGCCTCTACCTCAAGGAGGTCGGCGGCGCCACCGGGGACCGCCACGACCTCGGCCCCGGCCGCAGTCGGCTGCACTACCACCGGCGCGGCTCCGCGGCCGCCGCGCTCTCCCCCGACCTGCTCGCCGACCCGGCCGCCGCCGCACTGCTGTCCGGCGCCCGGCTGCTGCACCTGTCCGGCATCACCGCCGCACTCTCCGACGGCTGCCTGGCCCTGCTGCGCGCCCTGCTCGCCGACCGCCGACCGGACCGGCTCGTCAGCTTCGACCTCAACTGGCGCCCCTCGCTCTGGCACGACCGCGACCCGGCCGTGCTGCCAGCCCTGCTGGACACCGCCGACCTCCTGCTGCTCGGCGCCGACGAGGCCGAGGCCGCCTTCGGCACCGGCGACCCGGCCACCCTGCGCCGCCGCTTCCCCGCCCCGGCCACCGTCGTGGTCAAGGACGCCGCCAGGCAGGTGACCGCTCTGGACCGGGACGGTACGGCGGTCACCGAGCCGGCCCTTGCGGTCGAGGTGGTCGAGGCCACCGGCGCGGGCGACGCCTTCGCGGCCGGTTACCTGGCCGGCACCGTCCGGGGCCTGGACCAGCGGCGCCGGCTGCGGCTCGGCCACCTGAGCGCCGCCTGCGCGCTGACTGCCCACGGCGACCAGGCCGAGCTGCCGGACGCCGCCGTGGTGGCCGCCCTGCTCGACGCCTCCCCCGCCGAGTGGGCCGCGACCCGGGTCACCGCGGAGGGCATCACCGGCCCGACCCTGCCCACCGGCCGCGTGCGCCCGGCCGACCGGGCCCCGTCCGCCGACCGGGCCCGGGCACAATGAGCAGGAACCCCAGCCCTCGAAGCGGAGCACGATGAGTCAGACCGTCACCCGCGCCCTGCGCATCCTCGCCGAGCTCGGCGAGGGCGAGCGCTCCCTCGACCAGCTCGCCGAGGTACTCGGCGTCCACAAGACCACCGTGCTCCGACTGCTCCAGAGCCTCGAAGAGGAACGATTCGTCTATCGCGACGCGACCTACCGCTACCACCTGGGCGCCGGCCTCTTCGCGCTCTCCGGCCTGGCCCTGGAGCAGCGCGGCGTGCGCCGGATCGCCGCCCCGCACCTGGCCGAGCTGAACGCCACCACCGGTCAGACCGTGCACCTGGCCGCGTACGAGGGCGGCGAGGTGGTCTACATCGACAAGTTCGACTCCCGCCATCCGGTGCGGATGTACTCCCGGATCGGCCTGCGCGCCGCCCTGCACAGCGCCGCCGTCTCCAAGGTGCTGCTGGCCGACCTGCCGCTGCCCGAACGGCGCCGGGTGGTGGCCGGGATCGACTTCACCCCGCACACCGAACGCACCCTGACCACCCCCGAGGCGCTGCTCGCCGAGCTGGAGAAGGTCGCCGTCCAGGGCTGGGCACAGGACCACGCCGAACACGAGGCCTTCATCAACTGCGTGGCCGCGCCCGTCCGGGACGCCAGCGGCCGCGTGGTCGCCGCCGCGTCGATCTCCGTCCCCGACGTGGTCCTGCCGTACGAGCAGGTGCTGGACCTGCTCCCGCAGCTGCTCGCCACCACCCGCGCCGTGTCGGCCGACTGCGGCCGCCCCGACCACAACTGACGAAACGTCGAAGACACCAAGGAGCCCCATGTCCTCCGAGCAGCCCCGGATCGGCGAGAAGGCCGAGATCCGCACCGACGGCGCCCCCGCCCCCGCCTGGATGTTCTCCCAGGGCGTCCGCAAGGGCCCGATCCTCCAGGTCTCCGGCCAGGGCCCGCAGGACCCGGACACCGGCGAGTACCTGCACCACGGCGACGTGAAGGCGCAGACCCGCCGCACCCTGGAGAACGTCAAGGCCATCGTCGAGGCCGGCGGCGCCACCATCGAGGACGTGGTGATGTTCCGCGTCTACCTCACCAAGCGCGCCGACTTCCCGCTGATGAACGAGGTCTACGCCGAGTTCATCGAGGAGAACATCGAGCCCGGCGGCGTGAAGCCGTGCCGCACCACCGTCTTCGTCGAGCTGCCGCAGGAGCCGATGCTGGTCGAGATCGACGCCCAGGCCGTCATCGGCTGACGCACCGCCGCACCGAAGGGCCCGGACGCCACCCGCGCGTCCGGGCCCTTCCGCCCGTCCGGACGCCTGC
>NZ_JBHVFE010000362.1:0-9360 GCF_042801945.1 Kitasatospora sp. NPDC057542 | reverse complement strand
GGCCCGCTCCCACCCCCGTGGGAAGCGGGCCGGACGATCAGGGGCCGCGGAGGGAACCGCGGATCGGGGGGCCGCGGAGGGGGCCGCGGACCGGGGGCTCGTGGACAGCGGGTTCGTGGTCGGCGGGTTCGTGGTCAGCCGATGGCGGCCGGTTGCTCCGTGTGCCGGACGGCAGCCTGGAGAGCGGCGCCCGCGAGGACGAACACCCCGGCCAGGACGGCCCAGCCGACCGCGCCGTGGGCGACCACGGTCAGGCTGATCACCAGCGGCCCGATCACGTGGGCCGCCGCCTGGCCACTCATGAACACGCCCTGGTACTCGCCGTGGGACCGCGGATCGGCCAGGTCCAGGCTCAGCGTCCAACCGCCCGCGGAGGTGAGCAGCTCGCCGAGGCTGTGCACCAGGGCACCCACCAGGACCGCCGCGGTGGCGACCGCCGCCGGGCCCGACCCCGCCGCCGCGTAGAGCAGGCAGCCGCCCGCCAGCAGCAGGCCGCCCCGGGCACAGGCCCGGGCCGCCGACGGAACGTCGTCCACCCCGCGACTCGCCCGCACCTGGAACACCACCACCAGCAGGCAGTTGACCACGTCGACCGCGGCGACCACCGCCGCCGGCGCGTCCGTCGCGAGCACGATCCACAGCGGGATCCCCACGGTGAGCACCGGGAGTTGGAGCTCCAGCAGCGCGTGCAGCACGGTGACCAGCAGGTAGCGGCGGTCGCGCAGCACCGTCCGCCGTCCCACCGGGGCCACCGGGGCCTGCGGACCGGTCGTCCGGCGGACCGTCGGGTCACGGTCGGGCAGGCCGGCCAGCAGTGCCGTCGCGCCCAGGAAGCTCGCGGCGTCCAGGACCATCATGGTGACGTACCCGGCGTAGCTGTCGGACTGCAGCGCCAGCGCCGCACCGCCGGACCCGACCACCAGCCCCGCGTTCATCACCGAGCGCAGCAGCGAGCGCGAACGCACCTGGGTCTCGGCCGGCAGTGTCCGGGCGATCAGGGCGCTGCGCACCGCCGCCGCACCGCGCTCCAGCACCGTCGCCACACAGGCCAGGGCGACGAAGGCGGCGAAGGAGTGCACGAAGGCGTAGCCGAGCACGGCGAGCGCCTCCAGCGGCCCGACCACCATCAACAGCCGCTTGCTGCCGACCCGGTCCGCGAGCCGGCCCATCGGCACCCCGGCGAACACCCCGCAGACGCCGGCCACGCTCAGCCCGAGCGCGATCCGGCTCGGGGTCAGACCGACGGAGCGGGTCAGGAACAGCACGCTGACGGTCACGAACAGGCCGTTGCCGACGGTGTTCACCAGGCTCATCAGGGCAAGCCTGCGCAGCAGGGGGTCGGCCGGCAGCAGCCGTCGGACGGCCGAGGGAAGCACCGTGGTGGAGGTCATGGCAGTAGGACAGCGGGCTTCCCCCGGTGGCGGAACTCTTTTACCGTTGCGGTCAATGTTCGAGTTCCACTTGGGCGTCGACGACCTCGCCGCCACCTGGTTCGGCTACTCCGCCCTGCAGGAGGCGGTGTTGAGCCTGCGCGCCCGCCACTGGCCCGGGCGCTACCCGGCGCAGCAGCCGTGGACCGCCGGCTGGCAGGACCGCTACGAGACGCTGGACACCGCGTTGCTGGAGTCGATGATCGCGCCGGTCGGCTTCGTGCCGGACTTCCTGACGCCGCGTCCGCTCGGCCCCCGCCCGGACTTCTCGGCCGAGCTGGCACGGCTGGCGGCCACCCCTCCGGAGGTGGTACGGGCCGACGTGCTGGAGGCCTACCGAGGCGGCGGGAACCCGAGCCCGCTGCCGCCGGTGCTGGCCGGGCTGATCGACGACCCGGCGGCGCTGGCCGCCCGGGCGGCCGAGGCGCTGGAGGCGTACTGGACGCGCTGCCTCGCCCCCGCCTGGTGGCCGCGCGCCCGCTCGGTGCTGGAGGCGGACATCGCCTACCGGGGGCGGATGCTCTCGGAGCGCGGGGCAGAGGGGCTGTTCGCGGACCTCGACGCCAGGCTGAGCTGGCACGCCGGGGTGCTGCGGCTCGTCGACCCGCACCCGGCGGTGAAGGCGGTGGGCACCACGGTGAACGTCGCCGGGCGCGGGTTGGTGCTGATCCCGACGCTGTTCGGGCTCGGCGCGCAGACCGACGTCACCCAGGGCGGGCCGCCGCTGGTCTGCTACCCGGCGCGCGGTAAGGCGACGATGGCGGAGGGCCTGGGGCCCGCCGGCGCCGAAGCTCGGGCGGCGGTCGACGGGCCGCTGGCCGGACTGATCGGCGCCCCCAGGGCCAGGCTGCTGGCGCTGCTGGCGACCCCGGCCAGCACGACGGAGCTGGCGCACCGGCTCGGGGTCACCCCGGGTGCGGTCAGCCGTCACCTGGGCGCGCTCGCGGAGGCCGGGCTGCTGGAGCGCAACCGGCTCGGCCACAGCGTGCTGTACCGGCGCAGCCCGCTGGGCGACGCGATGGTGGCGGGGCGCCCGAACCTCGCGGCGGGGGGCTGACAGGTTTCGGTGGACGGATTTCAGCGGACGGACGACGGATAACAGCTAACAGATGACAGATGACGAAAGTTGTCAGCTGTCATCCGTTCCGGCGCCGATCCCCGGCGAGGCGTGCCGAGGCGAGCCGCACCGTGCCGCGTCGCGCCTCCCGCCGTCAGGCCTCGCGCCCGATCGTGGCGAGGTAGGCACGCCAGCCGCCGTGGTGGGTGATCTCGCGGTGCACGCCGCGCTCGACCTCGCCGCGGGCCAGCAGCATCGACAGGCAGGCCGAGCCGTCCTCCAGCTTGATGACACCCAGCTCCAGCTCCCGCGGTTCGCCCGGCAGGATGACGTCCCGCAGCCGCTCCAGCGGGATGTCGTACAGCTCGCCCTCGATGGCGGTGTCCGCCTCCGGGTCGGCCAGCAGTCCCGGACAGACGTCCGTCCCGCCGCTGTGGTCGATGGAGAAGAAGCGGTAGCCGGGGGCGGTCCGGGCCGGCCCGATCAGCGAGTCGGCGACCTTGGCGTGGAAGGGGCCGCCGACCATCGCCTGGCCGTTGAAGAACATGCGCGTCATGAGTGAACTCCTCACGTGGAAAAGACCGTTCCGCACGGCGACGAGAGGACAGGTGGATTCGTCGCCGTACGGAACGCAGTGGTGGACCGCCGGGGTGCCACAGACCGGCAGGCAGCAGCGGTGGCACCGGCGGGCAGGTCGGGCTCAGCCCAGCAGGGGCAGCGCGGGAAGGGTCAGGAAGTCCACGAACTCCTCGGCCAGGGCGACCTGTTCGAAGAGCCTGGCGGCCTCGTGCCAACGGCCGGCACTGTAGGCCTCCTCGCCCAGTTCGGCGAGGAGTCCGGCCAGCTCCGCGGCGACCAGCGCGCGGACCAGCTCGGCGGTGGCCTTCTCCCCCGTGTCGGACAGCACGACCCCGTTGTGGATCCACTGCCAGATCTGCGAGCGGGAGATCTCGGCGGTGGCGGCGTCCTCCATCATGTTGAAGATGCCGACGGCGCCCAGACCCCGCAGCCAGGCCTCGATGTAGCGGATGCCGACCTGGACGGCGTTGTGCAGCCCCGCGTGGGTGCAGGTGCCGCCGGCGCCGGCGATGTCGAGCAGCTGGGCGGCGGTCACCGGCTCGGCCGGGCCGGGGTTGTCCTTCTGGTGGGGGCGCTCGCCGAGCACCGCGTCGAAGGAGGCCCGGGCGACCGGCACCAGGTCGGGGTGGGCGACCCAGGAGCCGTCGAAGCCGTTGCCCGCCTCCCGGTCCTTGTCCGCCCTGACCTTCTCCAGCGCGGCCGCGTTGACCTCGGGGTCGCGGCGGCTCGGGATGAACGCGGCCATGCCGCCGATCGCGTGGGCACCGCGCTTGTGGCAGGTCTGCACCAGCAGCCGGGTGTAGGCGGACATGAACGGCGAGGCCATGGTGACGCTGTTGCGGTCCGGCAGGATGTAGTGCTCGCCGGCGTCGCGGAAGTTCTTGACGATCGAGAACAGGTAGTCCCAGCGCCCGGCGTTGAGGCCCGCCGCGTGGTCGCGCAGCTCGTGGAGGATCTCGTCCATCTCGAAGGCGGCGGTGATGGTCTCGATCAGCACGGTCGCCCGGATCGTGCCGTGCGGGACGCCGAGTTCGGCCTGGGCGTGCGTGAACACGTCGTTCCACAGCCGGGCCTCAAGGTGGCTCTCGGTCTTCGGCAGGTAGAAGTACGGGCCGGAGTTCGGGTCCCCCTCGCCCTTGGCCAGCAGTCGGGCGGCGTTGTGGAAGAAGTAGAGGCCGAAGTCGACGAACGCGCCGGCCACCGGGGTGCCGTCGACCAGCAGGTGGTTCTCGTCCAGGTGCCAGCCGCGCGGGCGGACCACGACGGTGGCGAGCTCGGCGGCGGGCTTGAGGGCGTAGGCCTTCCCGGCCGCACTGGTGAAGTCGATCCGGCCCTCGAAGGCGTCGATCAGATTGACCTGGCCGCCGACCACGTTCTCCCAGGTCGGGGAGGTGGCGTCCTCGAAGTCGGCGAGCCAGACCCTCGCCCCGGAGTTGAGCGCGTTGACGACCATCTTGCGGTCGGTCGGGCCGGTGATCTCGACCCGGCGGTCCTGGAGCGCGCGGGGCGCCTCGGCGACCTTCCAGTCCCCGGCCCGGATGTCGGCGGTCTCGGGGAGGAAGTCCAGCGTGCCGGCGGCGGCGATCTCGGCGCGGCGGCTCCTCCGCCTGGCCAGCAGTTCCTGCCGGCGCCCCTCGAAGGCGCGATGGAGCCCGCCGACGAAGGCGATCGCCTCCGGAGTGAGCACCTCCTCCGCCCGGTGGACACGAGGACCGGCGACAGTGACGACCGGAGCGGAAGGGGAGGACGCGGTTGGGGGTACCCCCGGCCGGAGGCTGGGGGAGGGCCCCTGATCTGCAGCCATGAGCAGGACACTCCTAAGACGGTTGAGCCTGGCGAGGGGAGCTCCGGTGGGAGGTTCCCCGGGGAACTTCCTCGATCGGAACCCGCCTGTCGGCGAGTTCGATTCTGTAGGGTGGAGACTAGTTTCCGCGATACAGAATTTCAACGGTTTGTTGAAGAGGTCGCCGGGACTCTACTCCTCCCCGACAGCGAAAGGAACGCCGGTGGTTGCGACCCCCGACCCGGCATCGACGACAGGCGCCGAACGCGCGGGCGGCGGCGTGCAGTCCGTCGAACGCGCCTTCCAACTCCTGGAGGCGCTGGCCGACTCCGGCGGCGTGGCCACCCTCAGCGAGCTCTCCACCAGTTCCGGCCTCCCGATGCCGACCATCCACCGACTGGTTCGTACCCTCGTCCAGCAGGGCTATGTCCGCCAGGACACCACGCGCCGCTACACCTTGGGCCCCCGGCTGATCCGCCTCGGCGAGACGGCCGGCCGACTGCTCGGCAGCTGGGCCCGCCCGTACCTGGCCGAACTCATGGAGGCCACCGGCGAGACCGCCAACCTGGCGGTGCTGGAGGGCGGCGAGGTGGTGTACGTCGGCCAGGTCCAGTCGCGCCGCTCGATGCGGATGTTCACCGAGGTCGGCCGACGGGTGCAACCGCACTGCACCGGCGTCGGCAAGGCGCTGCTCGCCCAGCTGCCCGAGGACGAGGCCCGCGCCGTCCTCGGCCCCAACCCGCTGCCCGCGCACACCGAGTACACGGTCACCGACCCGCAGGAGCTGATGCGCCAGCTCGTCGAGGCACGCTCGCGCGGCTACGTGGTCGACGACCAGGAGCAGGAGATCGGCGTCCGCTGCATCGCGCTCGCCGTCCCGGGCGCGCCGACGCCCACGGCACTCTCGGTCTCCGGCCCGGAGGCGCGCATCCGGGCCCTGGAGGAGCAGGCCGGGGCCGCCTCACTGGTCCCCGTGATGCACCGGATCGCGACCCGGCTGGGGCAGGTTCTCGCCCCCTGACGCCCTGTCAACCATCGCTGCCGGCCCACCCGGTCGGAGAGGCACGCCGCTTCATCCGTTCGGGCGGACGACGGGCGGGTTGTCCCCGGGCTCCGGCGACGGCTCCGCCACCCTGGTGCCGACGCCGCCCGCGACGGCGCGGGCGGCCGGGACGCGAGGGCAGGGTGAACGGGGATGGAGCAGCAGCACCGGGACGTTCGGGGCGGTGAGGTACCGGGTGGCCACGTACCGGGCGGGGGTGTGCGGGGCGGCGGCGCACGACCTGCCGCGAGAGGCCGGGGGTTCGGCGGGGCCGGACTGGCCGCGGCCCTGGCAGCGGGGTGCGCGGTGACGGTGTCGGCCACCGACCCGTCCTGGGCGCTGCGGCGGCCCGAGCCCCGGCCCGCGCTGGAGGTCGTCACGACGGGCGCGTCCACGGTGTCCACCCTGCCCGTCCCGGCGGCGCCCGGGGCCTCCACCCTGCCGGCCCTGGCGAAGCCCGGAGCAGCGACGGACGCGGGATCCGAGGCCTCCACGCTGCCCGCGCCGGCCGCCGCTCGGCCGTCCGCCTCCGACCTGGAGGTGGTCCGGACCGCCCCGGACCCGGCCACCCCCGGCGGCACCACCACCGTCCGCGCCTTCGTCGGCAACGGGGGCCCGGACACCACCGCCTCCCCGTTCACGGTCGTGGTGACCCTGCCGGAGGGCGTCAGCCCGGAGGGTCCGTACTTCCCTTCCGACTGCCAGGTGCTGGGCCACGGCCGCACCGTGCGGTGCATGTTCGGGCCCGGGCTGCGGGAGGGGCGCAGCGCGACCGCCCTCGTCCCGGTCCGGCTCGACCCGCAGCTGCCGGTGGGCAGGCTGAGCGGCGGCTCGGTCGTGGTGCGCGGCGCGGACGACCGGAACGAGGGCAACAACCGGCAGCCGTTCGACATCGCGGTGGTCGAGACGACTGCCGGCTCCTGAGTCACGCGGTCCCGCCGGTGGGGCCGGCCCGGCCTGCGGAACCGTCCTGCCGATGGCCCGTTCCTACCGGTAGACGCGGACGTAGTCGGCGGCGAAGGTGATCGGGGCGGTCCCCTGCGGCGCGGGGTGGTACTGCCCCGCGCACACCGAGAGGCTGAGGTTCAGGTACGCCGACCAGTCGGCACCGACGCCCTTGCCGTCCGAGAAGACCCTGACGCCGTTGACGTACCAGTCCACCGAGTTGGCGCCGTAGTGGGTGCCGATGGTCACCCACCGGTCCTTCGCGATGGCGCTCGCGTCGGTGTAGTACCTCGCGCTGCCCGGGTTGACGTGGTTGGTCAGCTCCAGCAGGTTCGGGTTGTCGGGGTGGTACTCGAAGGAGTCGACCTCGCCGTTGCCGTTCTTCCAGGTCCACAGGGCCGGCCAGGCGCCGCTGCCGGCGGGCAGCTTGACCCGGGTCTCGGCGTAGTCGCCGGTCTTGACCTGGAAGCCCTCGCTGGATCCCTCAGTGGTCAGGAACCCGGTGTTCCAGGACTGCTTGCCGTTCTCCAGGGCCGGCCCGCCGGGCGTGGCGGTGAAGGTGGCGACCCCGTTGGCGACGCTGACGTTGTTCCTGTTCAGCCAGTCGAGCTTGTTGTCGCCCGGGTTGTGATTGCCGTACTTGTACGCGGTGCTCTTGTCGCCGACCCAGCGCCGGCCCCAGCTGATCGCGCCGTTGAACTCATCCGACCAGGTCAGCGACTTGCCAGCGACAGGGGAGGACGGCGCCGGGGCGCTCGGGCTCGGGGTTGCGCTCGGCGACGGGGTCAACGTGGTCGTCGGGGTCGACGAGGCCGGCGTGGTCGGCGTCGTCGCGGTGGTCGGGGTCAGCTCGGCGGTCAGGGTCAGCTCGGCGGTCGGGGTCGGCTTGGTCGTCGGGGTCGGCTCGGCGGTCGGCGTCGGGGTCGGCGTCGGGGTCGGCGTCGCGATCGGGGTCGAGGTCGGGGTCGGGGTGGACGTCCCGGTGGCGGAGACGACCAACTGCTGCGACGGCAGGTTGTGCCAGGCGCCGCCGAGCTCCTGCCAGAAGCCGAACCGGGTGTACGTCCCGGCGGGCAGGGCGCGCGCACCGCTGGTGAAGTCGACCCCGCTCGGGCAGATCTGCACGTTGGAGACGTTGCCGGGGAAGTCGAGGTTGTTGCCGCGCGCGTCGCGCACGCCCACACCGACGGTCTTCGCGGTGAAGCAGGCCGCGGAGTGCAGGCCGAGCGAGGCGGTGGTGGCCCTGCCCGCGACCATGGTGGCGGGGCCGAGCCGGTCCTGGGTGACGGTCGACGCGGTGACGGCCTGGGCACCGGTGACCGCCGACAGACCGAGCAGTCCGGCGCCGCTGATGGCGAACGCCCCGGTGGCGGCGAGGGCGGCATTGCGTCCGCGGTGGGACGGACGGGCATGGCGCGGTCCACCGCGGCGGGCGGACGCGGGCGCCGGCCGGTGCGTCGAGCTGGCAGGCTGGGGCATGGGGTGACCTCTGCGACGCCTGCGAGGTGAGCTGTCGGGTTCGGGCTGAGGTCGCCCGGCCGCCTGCGGAGCGGCTTCACCCCTAGCCGCGGCCCGTACGCTCTGGCGTGCGGCCCGGGCGCTGACCTTGGTTCCCCCGCTCCCGTCCGCTGTGGTGCTCGGTGACCCGCCGGCGGGTGGACAGGATTCGGCGTCCCGGCGGCGGGGTCCGCGAGGGCGGACGACCGTTGCAGGCTAGGTGGGTCGTACGTGGGCGGACAACTCGGCCGGGCAGGTTGTCGCGCAGCTCACAGTGGTGTCGATCAACGACGCTGCGTGGCAGTCGAGTTGATCAATTTCCGGGAGCGGGAGAGCCAAGGCGGGCCAGGCGGACGGGCGTCCGGCGCCCAGGCGAGCTCCAGGTGGTTCAGGCCGGCGAGCAGCCGGGTGCCGCCGACCGCCGCGATGCCGATGGTGTCCAGCGCGCTCGCGGTGAAGACCAGCGCATCCGGGCGGCCGCGTGGTGGCGGACCGTACCGTGGCGAGTGCCTGACCGAGTGCGCCCGGTCGGATAAATTGGAAGCCTGACATCATCCGCCGTGCACAAGAGCGGCGAGCCCGACCGGATGCTCGCCACGACCGAACAGGAACGAGGACCCGCCCCGCCATGACCGCGCCCCTGCCCGCCTTCGCCGGCCGCACCTACCTCTTCCGGGCCGACAACGGCGCGGCCTTCCGCAACACCTACTCGGCCGACGGCACGCGGCTGCGCTGGGAGGGCCTCGGCGAGTCCGCGGGCCAGTGGGAGGACGTGCGGCTGCACGTCGCCGAGGTCGCACCGGAGATCTACTTCGTCAGCTGGACGGAGCAGAGCGGGATCACCGTCAGCCACGTGATGGACCTCGGCAAGCTGACGGTGCGGGCCTTCTGGACCTTCGAGGGCGAGGGCGGCCGGGTCGGCGAGCTGCACACCGGGACGCTGGAGCGGGTGGCCTGAGCGGCGGGACCGCTGCGCGGGAGCCGTACGGCTCGTGAACGACCGAACCCCCGGGGCCGTGGCCCCGGG
>NZ_JBHVFE010000361.1:0-9379 GCF_042801945.1 Kitasatospora sp. NPDC057542 | reverse complement strand
TCGCGCGGGTCCGGGCCCTGCCGGGCACCCCGGTGGTCCCTGTCCGACCCCCGGGGTGAGGGGGAGTGGTCAGGTGACGGGCGGAGGCGGTGAGCCGATGGCCGGCTTAGTACCAGTGGTGGGTCTGCCAGAAGGCCCAGGCGGCGTTCGGGCTGCCGTAGCGGGTGTTCATGTAGTCCAGCGCCCACTTGATCTGGGTGGTCGGGTTGGTCCTCCAGTCCGCACCCGCAGAGGCCATCTTGGAGCCCGGCAGTGCCTGGGCCAGGCCGTACGCGCCCGAGCTCGGGTTAACCGCGGTCACGTTCCAGCTGGACTCGTGGGAGATGATCTGGTTGAAGGACGCCAGCTGGTTGGCCGGGACGATCTGGGCGGCGATGGCCTTCGGGGAGAGGGTGGCGGCGTTCGCGGTGGCGGGCAGCACACCCGCGCCCAGGGCGGTCAGACCGGCGGTGCCGGCGAGGACGGCGGCGGAGGTACGCATACGGAGCTTGGAAACGGGCATCAAGGAGAAGACCTCAATCGGGTTGGGCCGGTCACACCCCGCCTCGGACCGCGGTCGGACAGGGGCCGGGCGGTCGCGGGGCGTGATTCGGCAGTGAGCCACTCACCGGCGGGACAGGTGCCGGTGCGGCTGGCGATGGAAGCCATTGTTGGCAGACCGGATGGGCCGTCGCCAAGACCCCCTCATTACGACCCGCGGTCGTACGGAAGGGCCTGCCGTGGATTCGACGGGCCGGCTCGTGCGGGACGCGTCGACCGGCGCTGAGCTGGGCGAACGCGGGGTTCTCGGGGGCCGGTCGGTCGTACCGGGGCGTCTACTACCGGCCGTCGTGGGCCTTGAACAGCTGTGAGCGCACTCACCGTTTCGGTTCGGCGGGCGTCACGCGCCGGGACCGGCCGAACCACGGTGGGTACAGACGATCAACCCCGCATCTGAGACCGGCGCCACACCGTCGCGGTGGACGGCCGGCGCAGGTCACCCAGCCGCCGGTGCCGGACGGCCCGGTCGGCGAGTCGGTCCGCTTCGGTGGCCGCCGCCAGGGCGCCGAGCGCCGCACCGACCGCGTGCCCGAGCCGGGTGCAGAAGGCCTCCGGTTCCTCGGCGGCGTCCGGCTGCTCCGGGACCACCTCGTCGACCAGCCCGACCTCGGCCAGGTGGTGCGCCCCGATTCCCTGGGAACGGGCCAGCTCGGCGGCGTGCGCACCGTCCCGGTGGACGATCGCCGAGGCGCCCTCCGGCGGCAGCGGCGCCAGCCAGGCGTGCTCGGCGGCGATCACCCGGTCCGCCGGGAGCAGCGCGAGCGCCCCGCCGCCCGAGCCCTGGCCGAGCAGCACGGCCAGGACGGGCGTGCGCAGCGCGAGCAGAGTAGTCAGGCAGTGCGCGATCTCCACCGCGATGCCGTCCAGCTCGGCCTGGGCGGAGAGCTCGGCGCCGGCCGTGTCCACCACGGTGACCAGCGGCAGCCCGAGCTGCTCGGCCAGGCGCGCGGTGCGCCGTACGGCCCGCAGGTCGGCGGCGGTGAAGGGACGCTCGTGCTCGGGGGCCTGCCGCTGCTGGCCGACGACCACCACGGGCCGCCCGCCGAGCACGGCCAGGGCCCGGACCAGTGCGCCGCCGCGCCCGCCGGGGGCGTCCAGCAGCACCAGCTCCTCCGCGGTGTGCCGCAGCAGCTCGCGGGCGCCCGGACGGTCGGGGCGACGGGTGCGGCGGACGGAGTCCCAGGCGTCGGGGCGGCCGGGGGCGGCCGGAGCGGGCTCGGGAGCGGTCGCGGGGTCGGTGGAAGCTGTGGGGTCCGCGGGAGCCGCGGGATCCGTGGAAGGGGACGGCGGTGCGGCGGTGAGGACGGCGAGCGTACGGCGGAGCAGCTCGCGCAGCTCCTGCGGCGGTACGACGGCGTCCACCAGTCCCCGACCGGCGAGCGTCTCGGCCCGCTGGACGTCCGGCGGCAGCTCCACGCCGCGCAGCTCCTCGTACACGCGCGGTCCGAGGAAACCGAGCCGGGCGCCCGGCTCGGCGAGGACCAGCTGACCGAGCGTGCCCCAGGAGGCGAAGACGCCGCCCATGGTGGGGTTGCGCAGATAGGTGAGATAGGGGAGGCCGGCCGCGCGGTGCGTCTGGACGGCAGCGGTGATCCGCAGCATGCAGAGGAAGGCCGCCGATCCCTCCTGCATCCGCGTCCCGCCGGAGACCGGCAGAGCGAGCAGCGGCAGCCGTTCGGCGGTGGCGCGTTCGACGGCGCGGGTGATCCGCTCGGCGGTGGCGACGCCGATGGAGCCGCCGAGGAAGCCGAATTCGGAGGCGATGAGGGCGACCGGCCGGCCGTCGACCAGGCCGACGCCGGTGAGGACGGCCTCGTCCAGGCCGGTGCGCTCCTGAGCGCGGTCTAGCGAGGCGCGGTAGCCGGGGTCGGTCCGGTCCGATGTGGGCGGCTCGTCCCAGCTGCGGAAGCCTCCCGGGTCGACCAGCAGACCGATCAGCTGGTGGGCCGTCAGTGCCGCGCCCGAGCCCGTACCCATGCCCACCCCTGTCAGAGATCGTTCCGGCCCGCCGTGATCCGCCACTCTACGCGGCACTCCATGCGGCGTGGTCGGGAGCGCGGTGGGGGCGTGGCCCGGGTGCGGGGAGCGCCCGGACGGCCGGGAGGGGCGCCTCCGACGAGAGTTCGATGACGGTCGACCCCCGTGCCGGGCAGGTGGTTCGTGGGCGTTTCGCGGGCGGCTCCGGGGAACGGGCGCCCAGGCCGGAGTACGGGTCAAGTCGACGTAGGTAAAGGGGAGTTACTCACTGGTTAATAGTTTTCCGGAGGGCTTCCGGAGTTGACGGTGTCTCGCCACACTGGTGGACATGACTCGCACTCTACGCGCGTGGAAGTCCCGCGCAGCCGCTGTCACCGCCGTCGCCCTGATGACCCTCGCCCCGGTCGCCGTCGCCACCGACGCACACGCCGACGTGAGCGGCTCGGTCTGCCTCTCCGCCCTCCCGTCGCAGGCCACCGACACCCTGAACCTGATCGCCTCCGGCGGACCGTTCCCCTACTCCCAGGACGGCGTGGTCTTCCAGAACCGGGAGAGCGTCCTCCCCGGCGAGTACTACGGCTACTACCACGAGTACACCGTCATCACCCCGGGCTCCCCGACCCGCGGCGCCCGCCGGATCGTGACCGGCCAGGCCTACCAGGAGGACTACTACACCGGCGACCACTACGCCACGTTCTACCTGATCGACCAGACCTGCTGAGCGCTCACCGCGTACCGGCCGACCGTCGGTTGACCGTCGCCGACCACCGGCCGGCCGTCTGCTGAGCGCCGGTCGAGCGCCGGCCGGCCCTCCGGGGACCGGCCCCGGCCCGGGGCACTCCCGACACGACGGTGGCCCCGGCGCACTTCCCCGCCGAGGTCACCGCCGTGCGGCCGCAGCGGCCGCGCCGGGCTCAGAGCTCGGACGGCCCCCAGGCACCCACCGCCAGCTCGTCCCCCACCCGCAGCGTGCCGGGCCTCAGCACCGCGAACTTGCTGCCGAACGCCACCCCGCCGGCCGTCGCCCGGCGGTACCGGGCCAGCGTGCGCAGCGGCTCCGGGCCCGCCTTGGCGCCGCAGGACTGGTCCACCATCGTCACCGCGCAGCGGATCGCGAGCTTGGCGTAGCCCAGTTCGGCCTCGCCCACCTCGATCCGGCGGGCCAGGTCCTCGGTGTGCGGCTCGGTCCAGCCGTCCACCACCAGGTTCGGGCGGAAGCGGTCCATCGGCAGCGGCTGAGCACCGGAGAGCTCGTTGAAACGCTCCAGCGAGGAACGCGACACCAGGTGCACGGCACAGCTGTCCGCGTAGCCCGAGGTGCCCGGCGTCAGCCCGTCGGTCACCCGGTCGTGCTCCGGCGGCACCCGGACCAGCCGGCTGCGCACGCCCAGCACCTCGGAGAGCCAGCCGGCCGCCTCCCCGCCCTGGTCGATGCCGAGGAACGGCGCACCGAACAGCCGCACCTCGCGGCGCGGGCCCTCGGCGTCCACCGGCACGGACACCGGCTCCACCCCCGCAGCGGCCAGGGTCAGCCGACGGCCGTCCTCCGACACCGCCGGGCGGACGGTGGCCAGTGCCGGGTCCCGGCGCTGGGAGCGGAACACGCCCTCCTCGTCCACCACCATGAACGCCCGGTCATGGGCGAGCCCGGCCCGGGTGAGTTCCGCCTGTGCGGCCGCCACCCCGGCGCACCCCTTCACCGGGTAGTACCGCAGCTCCGTCACCGTGGCCATCGTCCCGCCGCCCCCTTTCTGCTTGCATGCCGTCCATCTTGTCGACCCCACAGGGTAGTTGAGTGCCTCGACGGGGGGCGGTGGGCGGTGCCGGGTGCGTTCGCCCGGCGCTTGCTAGGGTCGGGGCATGGCACCACCGAGCAGCGCGAACCCCCCGGGGCGGCTCCGGCGGGACGCGCAGCGCAACCGTGACCTGCTGCTCTCCGCCGCCCGCGACATGTTCTCCCGACACGGCCTGGACGTGCCGTTGGACCAGATCGCCAAGGAGGCCGGCGTCGGCAACGCCACCCTCTACCGGCACTTCCCGACCCGCGAGGCGCTGATCGGCGAGGTGTTCGCGGACGCCGGGGACGGCCTGGCCACCGCGGGTGAGGAAGCGCTCGCCGCCCAGGACGCCTGGAGCGGCCTCGAACGGTACTTCGCGCGGATCTTCGAGCTGGTCGCCGCCGACCGGGGCATCAACGACCTGGTCACCCAGGCCATCCCGACCATCCCCGGAATGATCGAGATCAGTCGCCGGCACGCAGCCACCGTCGGCGCCCTGATCGCCCGCGCCCAGGAACAGGGCACCATGCGCCGCGACGTGGTCACGATGGACCTGCTCTTCCTGCTCGGCCCGCTCTGCCGGGCCCTGCCCGCCGCCACCGAGCTGCGCTCCGACCTCTGGCGCCGCTACCTCGCCCTCCTGCTCGACGGCTTCCGCGCCCGGGCCACCCACCCGCTGCCGGTCCCGCCGATCGGGGAGGAGCACCTGGACCGGATGTTCGCGGACCTCTGGGAAGCGGAGCCCCCGGAGCCCCCGGAGTCGCCGGAGGCCTGAGCGCGCGTCGTCCGCACGGCATCAGGGACGCGTACGGAAGGGCGGGCTCCGCGTCAGAGCCGCGTCAACGGGCCGGGGCCGCACGGGTGGGGACCGCTTTGCTGGGGTGGAATCGGCGCCGTCCGGGCCGGTGCGCGGGCACACGGACGCGCGGGCGGACGGAGAGGCAGGGGCAGGGCCATGGCGGACAGTGGTGCGGACGAGGGCCGGATCGTGGTCGGCGTCAGCGGCTCGCTCGGCAGCCTCGCCGCGCTGCACCATGCGGTGGCCGAGGCCCGCCGGACGGACGTCGAGGTGCTCGCGGTGCTCTGCTGGACCCCGCCGGGCGACGTGCTCGGCTGCCGCCGCACCCCGTGCCCGCCGGTGGTCAACGCCGGCCGGGACGCCGCCGTGGCCCGGCTGCGGCAGGCCCTGGACGAGGCCTTCGCCGGACGCCACGCGGGCGTCCGACTGCGCTGCCAGGCCGTCCGCGGCGACACCGGCCACACACTGGTGCGGTGCGCCGACCGGCCCGGAGACCTCCTCGTCCTCGGCGCCGGACGGGAACGCGGCCGCCTCGCCCGACTGGTGCACCCCTCGATCACCGCGTACTGCGTCCGGCATGCCACCTGCCCGGTCCTGGCCGTCCCGCGCCCACCGCTGCAACGCGACCTGGAGGCACTGGAACGCGCCCACGGGCTGCCGCGGGAGCCGGCGGCAGAGAACGGCGGCTAGGACAGTCCGGCCGCCTCGGCGAGGACGGCGGCGGTCCGCCGGCCTGCGGCCAGGGTGCCGGCATCGGTGGCCGGGAGGCAGCGGCGAGCCTCGGGCCGGTAGGTGGTCATCACCACGCCGGCGTGGTCGGTGGGGAGTTCGAGGGTCCGTACCGCCGACATCCGCTGTGCCAGAGCGGCGCTCAACTGTCGGGTGTGCTCGACGTCCACGATCTCGTCCGCCGTGCCGTGGACCAGCCGGAGTGGGACGGGGGAGGGGCCGGCCGCCAGGTGGTCGAGCGGGGCTTCGCCGGTGGTGACGGCCTCGGTCGAGTAGCGGGAGGCGATGCCGACGGCGGCGACGGGGCGCAGCTCGGCGGGGGTGCCGGGGTGGGTGGCCACGGCGATCGCCTCGCGGCCGCCCATCGACCAGCCGGCCAGGACGAGGCGCGTCGGGTCCCCGTCGTACTCGGTGGCGATCCGGCGGGCCTGGGCCAGCGAGGCGAGCAGTTCGGCACTGCCGCCGTCGGGCTGTTCGGCGTTCCAGTCCGGGACGAGCACCAGCAGCCCCAGCCCGGCGGCCTCCCGGGCCAGCGGCCGCAGCACGTCACGCTCGTTCGGACCCCTGCCGTGCCAGAGCAGTACGACGGGAGCCGGCCCGGCGCCGCCGGGGGCCGGAAGGTGAATGTCCGTCAGCCTCCCGGCGGCGTACGGAACCGTCTGAAGCCGAGCGCTCGTCATCCGGGATTTCCCTCCGATTCGGTGAATGATCACGGAGCTGGTACTGTACTTCCCGTTGCGAGGGAGTGATTCCTCCTCAGGCGTCAGTGGTGCTACCAGAGCACGTCCTACTTTCAGTAGGAAGAGTCCGTGCGACCCGGGCCTGGCGCTCCGATGTCGGACAGGGTCCGGTGCCGTCGAACCGGTGCCGGGCCCTTTCTGCGTGTCCGGGAGCGGGGATCGGCCGGGCGTTCAGGACGGCTGACGGTCGGAGCCCAGTTCGCGGGAGATCCGCAGGCCGACCTGGGCGACCACCGGGCCGAGGGCGCGGACCCTGGCGGCGGTCATCCGTGAGGTGAGGCCGGAGACGGACAGCGCGGCGGTCACCTCACCGGTGTGGTCGAAGATCGGGGCGGCGACGCAGCGGACCTCGGGCTCGTTCTCGCGGTCGTCGATCGAGTAGCCGCGGGCGCGGATGCGGGCGAGGTCGGCGCGGAGCCGGGGTTCGTCGGAGATGGTCCAGGCGGTCACCGGGCGCAGGCCGGCCGCGACCACCTCGCCGACGGCCTCCTCGGGCAGCCACGCGAGGATCGCCTTTCCGGTGGCGGTGCAGTAGGCGGGGGCGCGGCTGCCGACCCGGGAGGCCATCCGGACGTTGGTCTCGTCCTCGACCTTGTCCAGGTAGACGATCCCGGGGGCCTGCCAGACGGTCAGGTGGACGGTCTCGCCCGCCTCCCGCTGGAGCCGACGCAGGTGTTCGGCGGCCACGCTGCGCAGGTCGAGGGTGGTCAGGTAGGCCTGACCGAGCCGCAGGGAGCCGTGGCCGAGCCGGAACCAGCCGGTCTCGCGGTCCCGGTCGAGGAGGTGCTCGTCCAGCAGGGGGCCGGCCAGCCGCAGCACGGTGCTCTTGTTGAGGCCGAGTCCGTCGGCGAGCTGGGCGAGCGGGACGCCGCGCCCGTCGCTGTGGTCGCGGACGTAGCCGAGGACGGCGAGCGCGCGGCGCAGCGAGGAGGACTGGTTGCGTTCGGTCGCGGGCTTCTTGGGCGCCGTCTCCGTCATGGGTCCGTTCCCTGGTGTCGTTCTGCCGGTGTTCCCCCGCAGGTCGGCGGCGGTTGTCCGAACGTACCCGTTCGCAGCCGGAACGCCGCATCTTCGATACAACGTTGTGCAGTGCAAAACTTTCACCAACTTCCTCTTGTTGGCGCCGATCGCCCCCGCCTAACGTCCCTGCCATCGAGCAGGCGACGTCGCCCCACCCGAGCGCTGCGCCCTGCCGTACCCCCACCACTTCACCCACCATCGGCCCCGGTCAGGGCCTGCTTCGACGTGCCCGTCCCCGGCGGCGGACGTCTCGGCGGCAGCTGTCGGGAGGGGAGGTCTCCACCATGCGACTCATCGGACGGACCGCCGCAGCCGTCGTGCTCGCCGCCGGCTGCCTGGCCGCCACCGCCTGCGCCCCCGGCACCGCCTCGCCGGCGAGCGACAAGGCCGCCGACGACCGGACCGGCACCCTGCAGGTCTGGCTGTACAACGAGGCGGGCAACGCGGCCAAGGAGGCCGTGGTCGCCAAGGCCGTGACCGAGTTCCAGGGCTCCCACCAGGGCGTCACCGTCAACGTGAGCTACATCGACACCGACGCCTCGGCCCGCGCGGCCAAGATGAAGGGCGCGTTCAACGACCCGAACAGCGCCCCCGACCTGGTCGAGTTCGGCAACACCGACCTGCCCGGCTACGTCGCCGCCGGCGGCCTCGCCGACATCACCGCCGACCTGGACAAGTGGCAGGACAAGGGCGACCTCGACCCGGCGATCGCCAGGACGGCCGTGGTCGACGGCAAGACCTACGGCCTGCCCTGGTGGGTCGGCGTGCGCGCGCTGTACTACCGCACCGACCTGTTCACCGAGGCCGGCCTCACCCCGCCGACCTCGTACGCCGAGCTGGTCGCCGCCAACCAGAAGATCCACGCCGCGCACCCGGACACCTTCGGCATCGCCGTCGGCGGCAAGTACACCTTCGCCGCGCTGCCCTTCGTCTGGGACGCGGGCGGCGACATCGCCACCAAGGACGGCTCCAGGTTCAAGGCGGCGATCGACTCGCCCGCCTCGCAGGCCGGCATCAAGCGCTACACGGATCTGTTCGGCGCGGACGGCTGCCCCGCCCAGCAGTGTGCGGACCTGACCGGCGGCAAGACCGTCGACCTGTTCGCGGCAGGCAAGTCGGCGATGGCGGTACTGCTCAACTCCAACCGCAGCAAGGTGGACGCGGGCGCGGTCAAGGGCAAGTACGGCGTGGTGCCGCTGCCCGGGGAGAAGCCCGGCTCGATCGCTCCGGCCTTCGCCGGCGGCAACAACCTGGGCGTGATGAAGGCGGCCAAGCACCGCACCCTGGCCGTCGAGTTCGCCGAGCTGCTGGCGAGCCCCACGTACCAGGAGCAGATGTACGACGCGATGGGCAACCTGCCGACGCTCAAGTCCGTCAGCGGCAAGGTCGCGGCGAAGGACGCCTTCCTGAAGCCCTTCACCGACACCATCGCGGCCGGCACCAGGTTCGTCCCGCTCGACCAGGCGTGGGCGCAGATCGACGCCCAGTCGGTGATCCCGACGATGCTCCAGCAGGTCGTCACCGGCAAGGCGGACGTGGCCAAGGCCTCGGCGGACGCCGCCGCGCAGATCTCCTCGGCCTTCGCCGCGCGCTGACGGCCGACCGCCCGCCACAGGCACCGAGCCCACGGGTACCGAGCCCGCGGGCATCGTGCCACCGGCCGCGTACGGACGGCCCCCCTCCCGGTTCGTCTCAGAGAGCAGGTCCCGCACGTGTCCGTATCCACCTCGACCGCCCCGGCGCCGCCTTCCCCGCAGAGGCGCCGTGGGGGCAGGGCGCCGGCCGCACCCCCGGGC
>NZ_JBHVFE010000360.1:0-9401 GCF_042801945.1 Kitasatospora sp. NPDC057542 | reverse complement strand
GCACCCGACACGTCGGGTGCAGCCGGCCTCATGTGGGGGCCTGGAGAGGCGTCGGGTGGCCGAGCCGAGGTAGGGAGCCGTGGGTGGGGGGACGAGCAGCGGACCGTTCGGAAGCCCCGGGTCCCGGGGACGTGACCGAGGGGCGCCTCGGGGGCGGCGCGCTGGAGGCTGCGATTCAGGACCGTGCAGCAGGTCGCGGACGCCTCGACCTGAAGTTCGGCACCGATCACACCGGGCAGGGCCGGCTCGCTGCGTTCGCGCGGAGCAGCCGGGGCCGAGCGGCGGCGCGCCGAGCTCGGTGCCCGTGACGTCGGCGGACGCGACGGGACGTTCGGTGCCGGCCGAGCCACTATGGGAGGAGGCTCACGGGCTCACTGGTCGGGTCGAATGGGGTGCTTGTGATGGGCGTGCTGTGGCATCCGTCGCCGAGGCCCGGACTCGAGGCCGCCGAGGCGCCGGCCGGGCGCGGTCTGGACGAGGCGGCGCGGATCCTGCGATCGGCGCCGGCCCGGCTCGACGCGTACCTCGGCGGCCTCTACCTGCTGTCGGAGGACCGGCAGGTGCTCGAACTGGCCGTGACACTGGGGGCCGCCCGGCAGTTCACCAGGCCGTGGCAGCGCGTCGGCATGACCGCACCGGTACCGGTGGCCGAAGCGGCGCGCAGTGGCCGGGTCGTCTGGGTGGCCGGCTCGGACGACATGGCGCGCAGGTACCCGAGGGTCGCGCTCGCCATGCCGTACGCGTTCTGCCTCGCGGCCGCTCCGCTCGTTGCGCGAGGGACCACGTACGGGGTCGTCTTCGTGTTCTGGCCCGCCGCGCATCCCCCAGAAATGTCGCACGGCGAACGGGACCGGTTCGACGCCTTCGCCGCGAGCCTGGCCGAGGTGCTGGCGGAGGCGGCCCGGGCAGGCCGTCCGGTCCGGGCCGGCCCGCGCCCCGAGGTGGCGGAGCGCGGTTCCGCCGCCCCCCTCGCCGCGATGGCGGAACGGCTTCCGGAGGGCATCTGCGGCATCGATCTGGACGGCAGGCTGGCCGTGGTCACACCGGCCGCCGCCGAGCTGCTGGGCGAGCCGGTCGAGCGGCTGCTGGGCGTACGGCCGTGGGCGGCCCTGTCGTGGCTGCGGGATCCGGTGTTCGAGTACCACTACCGGACCGCGGTGATCAGCGGGCAGTCCATTTCCTTCGTCGCGTTGCGGCCGCCGAACCGGTGGCTGTCGTTCGAGTTCTTCCCGGACCCGTCCGGACTGACCGCGCGAATCGTCTCCGCCGACGCCGCCCGCCGCGACGGGCCCACCGGAACGCCGTCCGACCGGGCGGCGCACACGCGGCCCGGAGCGCTGTACCACCTCCTCCACTTGGCCGGCGCGCTGACCGAGGCCGTCAGCGTGCAGGACGTGGTGAGCATGGTCTCCGACCAGATCGTGCCGGCGTTCGGCGGTCAAGCCGTGGCGGTGCTGATGGCCGAAGGGGGCCGACTGCGCATCGTGGGCCATCGCGGCTACCCACCCGGCCTGGTCGACCAGTTCGACGGCACCCCGCTGACCGCGCCCACGCCCGGTGTCCGGGCGTCCACCAACCCTGTGCCGACGTATTTCGAGAGCCGTGCGGAGTTGGAGCGGCTCTACCCGGGCCGACCCGAGACGCAGGACGGGATGGCCGCCTGGGCCTATCTGCCGCTGGTGACCTCGGGCAGGCTGATCGGCACCTGCGTCCTGGCCTTCGCCGAGCCGCACCACTTCGATCTCGAGGAACGGGCCGTCCTCACCTCGCTCGGCGGACTGATCGCCCAGGCCCTGGACCGTGCCCGGCTGTACGACACCAAGCTCGGCCTCGCCCACGGCCTCCAGGAAAGCCTGCTGCCCCGTGCGCTGCCGGACGTCCCGAGCCTGGAGGTCAGCGCCCGCTACCTGCCGTGTACCGAGGGAATGGACGTCGGAGGCGACTTCTACGACCTCATCCGGGTCGGGCCCGACACGGTGGCCGTCGTGATCGGCGACGTCCAGGGCCACAACGTCAACGCCGCCGCGCTGATGGGCCAGGTCCGCACCGCCGTCCGTGCCTTCGCCGCGGCCGATGCCGATCCGAGCACCGTGCTGTCCCGCACCAACCGCCTGGTGGCCGACCTGGACACGGCCTTGCTGGCCAGCTGCGTCTACCTGCGCGTCGACCTCGCCCGGCGCGAGGCCTGGCTGGCCGACGCCGGCCACCCGGTGCCCCTGCGGTACGGCCCGGACGGCAGGGCGGACGCACTGGAGCCGCTCGTCGGCATGGTGTTGAACGTCGACCCCGCCGCCGACTATCCGCAGATCCGCGTCGACCTGCCGGTCGGCACCACTCTGGTCCTGTACACCGACGGCCTCGTCGACACCCCCGGTGCGGACCCCGACCAGGCGCTGGCCGACCTCACCGCCACGCTGGCCCGCCACGGCGGCGAACCGCTCGACCGGCTGGCCGATGCGCTCGTCGATCGGGCCGGGCACGGAGAGTACCGCACCGACGATGTCGCGCTGCTGCTGATCCGGTCCGTCCCCCGGTGAGCCGGGACGGGGCGGGGCCGCTTCCGAGGGCCGACGGGCATGGCGCACGCGGGTATGTCGCAGAGCGTGCCAGAGAGGGGTCCCCCGTGTGCTGTGTCCCGCTCGTGCCCGGGGCGGGACCATAGGTGTATGGCGAAAGACACGGGCCCCCCTCCCCGGGCTCCGGGCAGAGCGGCTGGTCGCAGTGGGCAGCGGCATCCACGCCCGATGCCGCGGGAGCCGTCGGTGCGGCGTCTGCGGTCGGTGACGAGCATCCGCAGCGTCGCCGGCCAGATGTTCCTCATGCAGGTGTTCATCGTGCTGCTGCTCGTGGTGGCGGCGGTCGTCGCGCTGCTGGTCCAGTCCCGCAGTGACCGGTACGCGGCCGCGCGCGACCGATCGCTCGCCGCGGCCGAGGCGTTCGCCCACGGCCCCGGCCTGGTGGCGACGATGCAGGGCCCCGATCCCAGCGCGGTGCTCCAGCCGCTGACCGAAGCGGCCCGGAAGGGCGCCCAGGTCGACTTCATCGTGGTGGCCGACCGGAACGGCATCCGGTACACCCACCCCGAGCCGGAGCAGATCGGCAAGAAGTTCGTCGGCACCATCGATCCGTCGCTGCACGGGCTGGTCACCGTCGAGCGGGTGCACGGCCCGCTCGGCCCGGAGTACCAGGTGGTGGTTCCGGTGGAGGACACCCACGGCGGGGTCGTGGGCATCGTGTCCGCCGGGATGAAGGTCGCCAACGTGAGCAGCGCGATCAACCGCCAGCTGCCGGTCGTCCTGGGCGCCGGCGCCGTCGCGCTCGGCCTGGCCACGGCCGGAACGGCGCTGGTGGGCAGGCGTCTCCTGCGGCAGACCCGCGGCTTGGGGCCGGAGGAGATGACCAGGATGTACGAGCACCACGACGCGGTGCTGCACGCGGTGCGCGAGGGCGTGGCCATCGTCGGCGGCGACGGCCGGGTCCTGCTCGCCAACGACGAGGCGCGCCGGCTGCTGGACCTGCCTCCCGACGCGGAGGGGCGCGCTGTCACCGACCTCGGCCTCGACCCCCGTACGACCGAGCTGCTGCTCTCCGACAGCGCGGTCACCGACCAGGTGCTCCCCGTCGGCGACCGCCTGCTGGCCGTCAACAACCGTCCCACCGGCAGCGGGGGAGGCCCGCCCGGCAGCGTCACCACCCTGCGCGACTCCACCGAGCTGCGCGCCCTCGCGGGGAAGGCCGAGGTCGCCCGCGGTCGGCTCAGGCTGCTCTACGACGCGAGCATGGCCATCGGCACCACGCTGGACGTCCAGCGCACCGTGAAGGAACTCGCCGACGTGGCCTCCCGGGACTTCTGCGACTACGCCACCGTCGACCTCGCCGAAGAGGTCCTGCGCGGCGAGGAACCGCAGCCCCTGGCGGTCGGTGCCGGGGTGGAGCTGCGGCGGGTGGCACTCACGGGCATCCGGGACGATTCGCCGCTGTACCCCGAGGGCAAGCTGGTCCGGTGGGCGGGGACGACCCCGCAGGCGGCGGGCTTCGTCAGCGGGCGGTCCGCGCTGGTCCCCGAGCTGGCGACCGACGTCGGGTGGCGCACGCAGGATGTCGAGCGCACGCAGGCGGTGCTGGAATTCGGCCTGGCGTCGCTGATCACCGTTCCGCTGACGGCGCGGGGCGTGCTGATGGGCATCGCCTGCTTCTGGCGCGGCCGGAACAGGGGCCCGTTCGAGGACGAGGACCTGTCCGTGGCCGAGGAGCTGGCCGCCCGGGCCGCCGTGTCCGTCGACAACGCCCGCCGCTTCACGCGTGAGCACACGATGGCCGTCACCCTGCAGCACAGCCTGTTGCCGCGCGCGTTGCCCGAGCAGAGCGCCGTCGAGGTCGCCTACCGCTACCTGCCCGCCCAGGCCGGGGTCGGCGGCGACTGGTTCGACGTCATCCCGCTGCCGGGTGCCCGGGTCGCGCTCGTCGTCGGCGACGTGGTCGGCCACGGCATGCACGCGGCCGCGACCATGGGCCGCCTGCGCACCGCCGTCCAGAACTTCTCCACGCTCGACCTGCCGCCGGACGAGCTCCTCGGACACCTGGACGAACTGGTCGCCCACATCGACCAGGAGGCGGCCGCAGCCGTGGGTGAGCTCTCGATCACCGGTGCCACGTGCCTCTACGCGATCTACGACCCCACCACCGCCACCTGTGCGCTGGCCCGGGCGGGCCATCCCCCGCCCGCCCTCGTCCACCCGGACGGCGCCGTGGAACTCCTCGTCCTCCCCGCCGGTCCGCCGCTCGGCGTGGGCGGGATGCCCTTCGAAGCCACGCAGGTGCGACTGTCGCCGGGAAGCAGCCTGATCCTCTACACCGACGGCCTCGTCGAGGACCGCACCCGCGACATCGGCGTCGGCCTGGACACCCTCACGGCCGTCCTGGCCCGCCCCGACCGATCGCCTCAGGAGGTCTGCGAAGCCGTGCTCGACGTCCTGCTGCCCGACCGGCAGACCGACGACATCGCCCTCCTCGTCGCTCGGACCCGCGTGCTGGAGCCCGATCGGATCGCGGAGTGGGAGGTGGCCTCGACTCCGGAGGCCGTGGCCCAGGCCCGTGCCGAGGCCACCCGACGGCTCGCCGAGTGGGGTCTTGACGAGGCCGCCTTCGTCACCGAGCTGGTGCTCAGCGAACTGGTGACCAATGCCATCCGCTACGGGACCGGACCGATCGGGGTACGGCTGCTGTACGAGCGCACGCTGATCTGCGAGGTCTCCGACACCAGCAGCACCGCCCCGCACCTGCGCTACGCGGTCGCGGAGGACGAAGGCGGCCGCGGCCTGTTCCTCGTCGCCCAGCTCACCGAACGCTGGGGAGTCCGCTACACCCCCGAGGGCAAGATCATCTGGGCCGAGCAGTTCCTGTGACCGGGCGTCCGGGCGCCCGGACGAACGGGGAACCGTCCCCAGGCCCACCCTTGGCGGAACCCACCGCGCGCCTGGACCAGGGGGGAGCTAACGTTGCGTAGCGGGGGAGAACTCTGTGTGACTATCGCGGGTCGAGGTCGTCGAGCCTCGGGGCCCCGGGCCGCCCTTCAGGAGGCAGTGCATGAGATTCCAGGTATGTTCGAGCGCGCTGGCGACCGCCGTGCTCACCGTCGGCCTGACCGGCGCCGCGACCCCGGCTGGGGCGGCGGACCATACGCCGTTCCTCGACCGCCTGCACACGGTGTCCAGGGTCGGGTCCACCGTTCCGGCGAACGGCGACCTGAACCCGTACGGCACGTTCGTGATCCGAGAAAGCGTCGGTGACCTGCACCGGGGCAACATCCTGGTCAGCAACTTCAACAACTCGGTGCCCCCGTCCGGCGAACAGGGCAGGGGCACCACGCTCGTCCAGCTCACCCCGGGCGGCCAGACGACCACGTTCGCCACGATCGATCCGAACAACCTGCCGGGCCCCTGCCCGGGTGGGGTCGGACTGACCACGGCGCTGACCGTCCTGCCCGGCGGCTGGGTCGTGGTCGGCAGCCTTCCGACCGCGGACGGCACCTCGGCCACGGCCCAGGCCGGCTGCCTGTTGGTGCTGGACAGCCACGGGACGGTGCGCGAGACGATCGCGGGTGACGGCATCAACGGCCCGTGGGACATGACCGCGGTCAGCTCCGAGCGGCGCGGCGGCTCCGAGCGGCGGAGCGAGCTGTTCGTGACCAACGTGCTCAACGGCACGGTGGCCGCCGGAGGTGCGGAGGTCGACGAGGGCACCGTGCTGCGGATCACCCTGAGCTCCGAGGGGGACGGGCCGCCGAAGCGGGTGGCCACCACCGAGATCGCGTGCGGCTTCCCCGAGCGGACGGACCCGGACGCCCTGGTGGTCGGACCGACCGGCGTGGCCCTGGACAAGGACGGAACGCTCTTCGTGGCCGACACCGTCCGCAGTCGGATCACCGCCATCCCCCGCGCTCTGACCCGCCACGACAGTGACGGTATCGGGAAGGTCATCAGCGAGGGCGGCAGTCTCAACGGCCCGCTCGGGATGGCCCTCGCGCCCGGGGGCGACATCCTGACGGTCAACGGCGGGGACGGGAACATCGTCGAGACCACCGAGCGCGGCCGGCAGGTGGCGGTCAAGCAGATCAACTCCGAGGGCAATCCGCCCGGTGCCGGTGCGCTCTTCGGCCTCGCGGTGGACCTGGACGGCGACGCGGTCTACTTCGTCAACAACGCCGACAACGAACTCGACGTTCTGCACTGAGACCTGAGCGCCATGCCCGAGGAGTAGGGGCCTCCCGGGCCGCAGGACGCCCTCCTGCGGCCGGGTGGCGCCCGGGTGCGGGCGTGGGGATAGCCGCGCTGCCGGCTGCGGTGACCCCCACGCCCGGCATTGTCGTACCGGGACCCGCCACACCGCTGCCGCCGGTGGTCCACCAGTCCCCGGACCAGGCGCGCGCGGTGATGTGCTCGGACAGGGCCAACCCGCCGGCCGGTGCCGACTTCCCGGCTCAGGCGGCCCTTGCCCTTGCCCTCGCCCGCTCCCGCTCCGGCGAGGCCGGCCCGTACGTTGCCCGGACCGGCGAGCGCTGCGCCGACCGGCCGGTCCGGGACCGCACGACCGACTCCCTCGAATCCGATCTCGCCGACGACTCCTGAGCGGAGCCGTCGGCCGACCCGTCGCCATGGGTGGCGCATCTTGTCCGTACAACTCGATGCGTTCGTCTGCCGTATGGCGGGCAGTCATGAATGGGCCGCCGGACGGTCCCCCGGACACGCTGTCCTTGGGGGCGCCGTCCTCCACTTCCTGACATGCAGAGGTCAACCCACCCATGGCAGAGCTGAACCGCCGCCGATTCCTCCAACTCGCGGGCGCGACCGCCGCGTTCTCGTCGCTGTCGCAGAGCATCGCCCGAGCCTCGTCCATCGCCCCGCTGGGGAGCACCGGCACCCTCCAGGACGTCGAGCACATCGTCGTGCTGATGCAGGAGAACCGTTCGTTCGACCACTACTTCGGGTCGCTGAAGGGTGTCCGCGGCTTCGGCGACCCCCGCCCGGTGACCCTGCCGAGCGGCAAGCCGGTGTGGCACCAGACGGACGGCCTCAAGCGGGAGGTGCTGCCGTTCCGGCCTCAGGCCAGCGATCTCGGGATGCAGTTCATCCAGGACCTCAACCACGACTGGGCCGGTGGTCACAAGGCGTTCAACAACGGCAAGTACGATCAGTGGGTACCCGCGAAGACGGCCACCACAATGGCCTACCTGACCCGCGATGACATCCCGTTCCACTACGCGCTCGCCGACGCGTTCACCATCTGCGACGCCTACCACTGCTCGTTCATCGGTTCCACGGACCCGAACCGCTACTACATGTGGACGGGCTGCACCGGCAACGGCGTCACCGGCAACGGTCCGGTCCTCGGCAACCAGGAGGCCGGCTACAGCTGGACGACCTACCCCGAGCGGCTGGAGAAGGCCGGGATCTCCTGGAAGATCTACCAGGACATCGGTGACGGACTGGACGCGGCCGGTTCCTGGGGCTGGATCGGCGACGCGTACCGCGGGAACTACGGCGACAACTCGCTGCTCTACTTCGACAACTACCGCAACGCCAAGCCGGGCGACCCGCTGCACGACAAGGCCCGCACCGGCACCAACGCCAAGGCGGGCGACGGCCTGTTCGACATCCTGCGGCGCGACGTGCAGGCGGGCACGCTGCCGCGGATCTCCTGGATCGCCGCACCCGAGGCCTTCACCGAGCACCCCAACTGGCCCGCCAACTACGGTGCCTGGTACGTCTCGCAGGTGTTGGACGCGCTGACGTCCAACCCCGATGTGTGGGCCAGGACCGCGCTGTTCATCACCTACGACGAGAACGACGGCTTCTTCGACCACGTCGTGCCGCCGTTTCCGCCCTCCTCCGCCTCGCAGGGCCTGTCGACCGTCGCGACCACCGCCGACTACCACGCCGGCAGCATCGGCTACTCGGCCGGACCGTACGGTCTCGGCCAGCGGGTGCCGATGCTGGTCGTCTCGCCCTGGAGCACCGGCGGCTACACCTGCTCGGAGACCTTCGACCACACCTCGATCATCCGCTTCATGGAGCGCCGCTTCGGCGTCCGGGAACCCAACATCTCGCCCTGGCGGCGTGCGATCTGCGGCGACCTGACCTCCGCCTTCGACTTCACCACGTCGAACGCGACCCCGGCGGCGCTCCCCTCCACGGCCGCCTACCTCCCGCCGGACCGCACCCGGCACCCGGACTACGTGCCCACCCCGCCCGCCGGCGGCACCATGCCGAAGCAGGAGCCGGGCGCGAGGCCCACCCGCCCGCTGACGTACGCGCCGTACGTGGACGGTTCGGCCGACACCGCCACGGGCAAGTACCGCCTCACCTTCAGCGCGGGCGCGGCGGCGGGCGCCCAGTTCCTGGTGACCTCGGCCAACCGCACCGACGGTCCGTGGACGTACACCACGGAGGCGGGCAAGACGATCGCGGACGCCTGGAACACCACGTACTCCAAGGGCGTCACGGACCTGACCGTCCACGGCCCGAACGGCTTCCTCCGCCGCTTCCGCAACCCCGGCACGGTCGCCGGGCCCGAGGTCACCGCCCGCCACAACCCGACCACCGGCAACCTCGACCTGACCATCGCCAACCCGGCCGGCGCGGACGCCGTGATCACCCTGACCAACGCCTACGGCGGCACGCCGCAGACGCTCACCGTCCGCCGGGGTGCGACCGTCACGTGCACCGTCGACCTGAGTGCCTGCCGCAGGTGGTACGACGTGACCGTCACCGCAGGCGCGACCGCCGACTTCGTGCGCCGCCTCGCCGGCCACATCGAGACCGGCGCCCCCGGCCTCTCCGACCCGGGCATCGTCACCTACTGACGGCACACCTGCACCGCCGCCCCGGGCACGTGGGTGCCCC
>NZ_JBHVFE010000359.1:0-9479 GCF_042801945.1 Kitasatospora sp. NPDC057542 | reverse complement strand
GAAAGGACCCACCGGGCGGCTCCTGGTGGGTCCTTTCCGTCGTCCGCGCCGGACTCAGGCCTTCTTGGCGCACTCCGCGCAGGTCCCGAAGATCTCCAGGGTGTGCGCGATGTCGCTGAAGCCGTGCTCGGCGGCGACCGAGTTGGCCCAGCGCTCCACCGCGGGGCCCTCCACCTCGACGGTCGCGCCGCAGTGCCGGCAGACCAGGTGGTGGTGGTGCCCGCTGCTGCACCGGCGGTAGACCGCCTCGCCGTCGGCCGTGCGCAGCACGTCCACCTCACCGGCGTCCGCGAGCGACTGGAGCGTGCGGTAGACCGTGGTCAGACCGACGGAGTCCCCGCGGTGCTTGAGCAGGTCGTGGAGCTCCTGTGCGCTGCGGAAGTCCGCGATCTCGTCCAGGGCCGCCGAGACGGCGGCACGCTGCCGGGTCGATCGGGCGCGCGGCGACGGGCCTGCGGTGGTCACCGTGGGTCCTCCTGGGGTCGTGGGCGTCTCGCACATCATTGTGCCAGCCCCGCACGTCGCTCAGGGGTGGTCGTGCCGGACGGCTCGGAGGAGGCCTGTTCCGGCAGTTCGACGTCGCACACCTTCGGGCCGTGTTCGCCCGCGCCGCGGTGGCGCCGCCGGGCGAGCGGCGCGGCGAGCAGGCTGAACACCGCGAAGACCGCGATGGCGAGCAGCACGATGGCCGGGCCGGAGGGCACGTCGAGGTGGTAGGAGCCGGTGACGCCGGCCAGCGAGACGACCACGCCGAGCGCGATCGAGGCGGCCTGGGTGGCGGCGAAGGACCGGGTGAGCTGCTGGGCGGCGACCACCGGGACCACCATCAGCGCGCTGACCAGCAGCAGCCCGACCACCCGCATGGCGACCGTGACGGTGACCGCGGCCATCACCGCGAGCAGCAGGTTGAGGGTGCGCACCGGCACACCGGTGACCCGGGCGAAGTCCTCGTCCTGGCAGATCGCGAAGAGCTGGCGGCGCAGGCCGACGGTGACCGCGATGACCACCGCGCCGAGCACCGCGATGGCGGCCAGGTCGGCGGGGGCGACGGTGAGGATCGAGCCCCACAGGTAGCTCTCCAGCGAGCCGGCCCCGGCCTGGGCGGAGAGCGAGACCAGCAGCTTGCCGCAGGCCATGCCGCCGTAGAAGAGCATCGCGAGGGCGATGTCGCCGCGCTGGTTGCCGCGCGAGCGGACCAGTTCCATGGTGACGGCGCCGAGCACGCAGACCAGCACGGCCATCCAGACCGGGCTGGTCTGGAAGATGAAGCCGAGGCCGACGCCGGTCATCGCGACGTGGCCCATGCCGTCGCCCATCAGCGCCTGGCGGCGCTGCACCAGGTAGATGCCGACGGCCGGGGCGGTGATCCCGACCAGGACGGCGGCGAGCAGGGCCCGCTGCATGAAGTCGTAGGAGAGCATCTCGGTCATGCGAGCAGCCTCGGTGGGGTCAGGTCGGCGTGCGGGTGGACGTGGTCGTGGCCGGGCAGCGCGTGCAGGCCGGTGTTGGGCACGGGTGGGCCGTCGTGGGCGACGCAGCCGTCCCGCAGCACCACGGCGCGGTCGATCAGCGGCTCCAGCGGCCCGAGTTCGTGCAGCACGAGGAGGACGGAGGCGCCGCGGCCGACCTCGGCGCGCAGGGTGTCGGCGAGCACCTGCTGACTGGCGGCGTCCACGCCGGCCATCGGCTCGTCCATGATCAGCAGGTCGGGGGAGCCGACCAGGGCGCGGGCGATCAGCACCCGCTGCTGCTGGCCGCCCGACAGGTCGGCCACGCCGTCCCCGGCCCGCTCCAGCATGCCGACGGCGGCCAGCGCGCGGTCCACCGCCTCGCGGTCCTTGCGGCGGAAGGGCAGCAGCCGGTGCTGCGGCAGCCGTCCGGTGGAGACCACCTCGCGGACGGTGGCGGGGACGCCGGAGGCGGCGGTGGTGCGCTGCGGGACGTACCCGATCCGGTGCCAGGCACGGAAGGAGCCGTACGGGGTGCCGAACAGCTCCAGGGTGCCCTGCTCCAGCGGGACGGAGCCGATCACGGCCTTGACGGTGGTCGACTTGCCGGAGCCGTTGGCGCCCAGCAGGGCGACGACCTCGCCGGGCCGGACGGTGAGGTCGACGCCGCGCAGCACCGGCCGGCCGCCGCGCGAGGCGACGGCGTCACGGAGGCGGACGGCCGGAGGTATCGGGTCGGTCATGGTGCTCGGTCCCGTCAGCTGGTGGCGGCAGGGGTGGTGGCGTCGGTTCCGGCGGGGGTGGCCGGGGCGCCGAGGGCGGCCTGGAGGTTGGCCAGGTTCTGCTTCATGACGGTCAGGTAGTCGTCCTTGGACGGGTCCTTGACTCCCTCCAGCGGGTCCAGGACGGCGGTCTTGAGGCCGAGGTCCTTGGCGACGGTGTCGGCGAGCTTGGGGCTGACCAGGGTCTCGAAGAAGATCGTGGTGACGCCGTTGTCCTTGGCGGCCTTCTGCACCGCGGAGAGGCGGGCCGGGGTGGGCTCGGACTCCGGGTCGACGCCGTTGATGGCGACCTGGGTGAGGCCGTAGTGGTCGGCGAGGTAGCCGAAGGCGGCGTGGCTGGTGACGAAGGTCCTGGTCTTGGCGTCCTTCAGCCCGGTCCGGAACTCCTGGTCGAGCGCGGTGAGCTTGGTGACCAGCTCGTCGGTGTTCTTCCGGTAGTCCTCGGCGTGGGCCGGGTCGGCCTTGGCGAACTCGTCGCCGACGCTCTTGGCGATCGCCGCGTAGCGGGTCGGGTCGAGCCAGATGTGCGGGTCGCCGGCCGGGTCCTCGTGCTTGTGGCCCTCGGCCTGGTGGCTCTCGGCCCCGTGGCCGTCGCCCTCGGTGCCCTCGTCGAGATGGTGGTCGACCAGCGGGCCGGCGGCGGTGGCGTCGATCTTGTGCTTGCTGGACGACTGCGCGACGGCCTGGTCGACGGTGGGCTGGAGGCCCTTGAGGTAGATGATCGCGTCGGCCTTCTGGACGGTGCCGACCTGCTTGGCGGTGAGCTCCAGGTCGTGCGGCTCCACCCCGGCCGCGGTGAGGTCGGTGACCGCGACGTGCTCCTTGCCGATCTGCTGGGCCAGGAACTCCATCGGGTAGAAGGACGCGACGACCTTCAGCCTGCCGTTGCCGCTGTCGGCGCTGCTGCTGCCTCCGCAGGCGGTGAGGGCGAGGGAGGCGGCGAGGGCGGTGGTGCCGAGGGCCAGGGAGGTGCGGGTCCGTCGGGACAGTCCGAGTCGAGGCAGTCCGATCATCATGACAATCATTCTCATCTCAGATGGAAATGATTGTCAACTCACTCGGATGGGTGAACGGCGGGTGGCGCCGGCCCGGGCAGCCGGACGATACCGATTTGAATCACGTACCCGTATGGCCGGTAACCTGAGGTATTCGGGTACGCGCAACCAGCCGTGCCCTGACCGTGCCGTACGTACTGAAGAGAGCACTGTGGCCGCCGACAAGATCGACACGATCGTCAGCCTGAGCAAGCGCCGTGGCTTCGTCTACCCCTGCAGCGAGATCTACGGTGGCACGCGTGCCGCCTGGGACTACGGGCCGCTGGGTGTCGAGCTCAAGGAGAACATCAAGCGCCAGTGGTGGCGCGCGATGGTCCAGGCCCGTGAGGACGTCGTCGGACTCGACTCGTCGGTGATCCTCGCCCGCGAGGTGTGGGAGGCCTCCGGCCACGTCGCCACCTTCAACGACCCGCTGACCGAGTGCCTCTCCTGCCACAAGCGCCACCGGGCCGACCACCTGGAGGAGAAGTACGAGGCCAAGCACGGCTTCCCGCCGCCGAACGGCCTCAAGGACGTCAACTGCCCCGACTGCGGCACCAAGGGCCAGTTCACCGAGCCCAAGGACTTCTCGGGCATGCTGAAGACCCACCTCGGCGTCACCGAGGAGGCGAGCGGCCTGGCGTTCCTGCGCCCGGAGACCGCCCAGGGCATCTTCACCAACTTCAAGGCCGTCCAGACCACTTCGCGCAAGAAGCCGCCGTTCGGCATCGCCCAGACCGGCAAGAGCTTCCGCAACGAGATCACCCCCGGCAACTTCATCTTCCGCACCCGCGAGTTCGAGCAGATGGAGATGGAGTTCTTCGTCAAGCCGGGCGAGGACGAGCAGTGGCACGAGTACTGGCTCCAGCAGCGCTGGGACTGGTACGTCGGCCTCGGCCTGCGCACCGAGAACATGCGCTTCTTCGAGCACCCGAAGGAGAAGCTGTCCCACTACGCCAAGCGCACCGTGGACATCGAGTACCGCTTCAACTTCGGTGGCAGCGAGTTCTCCGAGCTGGAGGGCGTCGCCAACCGCACCGACTACGACCTGCGGGTGCACAGCGAGGCGTCCGGCCAGGACCTGAAGTACTTCGACCAGGAGTCCGGCGAGCGGTACTTCCCGTACGTCATCGAGCCGGCGGCGGGCCTCAACCGCGCCATGCTGGCCTTCCTGATCGACGCCTACTTCGAGGACGAGGCTCCGAACGCCAAGGGCGTCATGGAGAAGCGCGTCGGCATGCGGCTCGACCCGCGCCTGGCCCCGGTCAAGGTCGCCGTCCTGCCGCTGTCGCGCAACGCCGAGCTGTCCCCGAAGGCCCGCGGCCTGGCCGCCGACCTGCGCACCGCGTGGAACGTCGAGTTCGACGACGCCGGCGCGATCGGCAAGCGCTACCGCCGCCAGGACGAGATCGGCACGCCGTTCTGCGTCACGGTCGACTTCGACACCCTTGAGGACAACGCGGTGACCGTCCGCGACCGCGACACCATGTCGCAGGAGCGTGTCTCGCTGGACCAGGTCAAGGCGTACCTGGGCGCGCGGCTGATCGGCTGCTAGCAGGTTCCCGCCCGGGAGCCCTCGTCCGCCCTGGTGGGGCGGGCGGGGGCTCCCTGCCGTCGGGGGCCTCGGGCGGCCTCCCGGTGCTTCCCGGCGGGAGGCCGCTACCGCCGTCCCCAGCGCGATCGCGGGGCCGCGGGCGGGCGGGTCGGGAGGCCGGCGGTGCGCAGGGCGGCGAGGGTGGTGCGGTGGCGGGCCTCGTCGGCGAGCAGCGCGGCCAGCAGCTGGGCGTACAGTCCGGAATCGCCGGCGCCGTCCAGGGCGGTGGCCAGCCTGACCACCTCGACGGGCGGGCGCAGGACGGCCAGTTCGCCCAGCAGGAGGGTGGCGAGCGCGGGCGGCAGGCCGGCCGCGAGAGCGGCGAGGTCGGCGGTGGAGCGACCGGCGGCCTGGCGCAGCAGGGTCCGGACGTCGCCGGCCCGGCCGTGCTGCTGGAGGCAGGCGGCCAGGGAGGTCAGCTCGGGTATCGGCGCCGACCCCCACTCCCAGAGCAGTGTCGCGCTGTCGGCGGTCAGTCCGGCCCGCTCCAGTGCGCAGAGCAGGCCGGGGACGGAGGCGGCCGGGTAGCCCCAGAAGGCGTGGAACACCTCGGCCGCCGCCTCGGCCAGGCCCAGCTCGCGCAGCTCGGCGAGCACGGCGACGCAGTGGTCGGGTGCGGACCGGGAGATGCCGCGGGCGAGGTGGAGCGAGGCGCCGGTCGGGCCGTACTTGGCGAGCATGCCGACCAGCAGTGCGGCGTCGGAGGGGGCGAGGCGGGCGGCGGCCGCGTCGATCACCCCGGTGGCCTCGGCGAGGGATCCGGCCCGGTGGAGGGCGGTGATCCGCTCGGTGAGGGCGCCGAGATCGGGGCGGACGGGCGGCGGCGGGGCCTGCTGCTGCGGTGGCTGCTGTTGGTACTGCTGCTGGTTCTGCTGGCTCTGCTGGGGTGGTGGTGGCTGCTGCTGTTGTCTGATCCGGCTCTCCAACGCCTCCAGTTGGTCGCTGAGTTGGAGGCAGCGGGCGCCCAGGCCCTCGCGGAGGGTGCGCGCCTGGGCGAGCTGTCGCAGCAGTTCCCCGTCCGGTCGTTGGCGGCCCGGGGTGGCGCGGATCGCCTCGTTCAGGCGTCGTTCACGTTGACTCGCGTAGCGGCTCGCACGGAGTAACTCGTCCAGTTCCGCGCGGAGTTCGGCGGCCTGCTGCTCGCCCTCCGGCTGCTGGCCTGCGGATTGTGCCGTCGGCCGCATGCGCATGATCGCCCCACCCTGTCCATCCAGACCCTGACTGCGTGACATCCTGGCGTCAGTATGTGGCGTGGGAGTTAAGAGTGCACGACCAGTCGTGTCCGAGCGGTGTCAAGGAGCGCGCAGAGGGCGGTCGTTGCGAGAAGTGCGCCGGTCGCGCTCCGTAGCAGGGTCGCCTCGTAGTACGGACCGGGAGCGAAGGCCGCGACGGCGTACCCGACCGCCGCACCCGCGAGGGCGGGGATCAGCAGCAGCGGTGCGTCCCGGCGGGCCGCCGCGCCGATCACCAGGAGCCCGGCCAGGGCGGCGAGTTCGGGCGTGCCGAAGGTCTCCGCGTAGCGGATCGCCAGGGCGGGGACGAGGAACAGTGCGAGTGCCCGGCCGATCGTCCCGGCGAGCGCGGCGGTATGCGGGCCGGGCGGGCGCGGGCACCGGGACGGGACGGCGCGGGTGGCGACGAGCACCGCCAACGCGGCCGCGGCAGAGGGGAGATGATCGCCGAGCCGGGCGAGGTTGTAGAGCAGCGCGGTGTCGTACAGCACCAGCATCAGCTGGCCGTACGCCCACAGGTCGAGCGTGAAGCGGAACAGGCTGCGGGCGGGTCCGGCCTCCGGTGGGGGCTCGCGGCGGGCCTGCCAGGCGATCAGCGGGGGCGTGAGGAAGGCTGCGGTCGCGCGCAGGACGAGGTCGTCCACCGTGTAGGGGTTCCGCAGGTCCCACTCCACCGCGCAGAACGCCACGGTGTACGAGGCGGCGGCGAGCGGGATCAGCGGCGAGCGGGCCAGCCGGACGTACAGCGCACCGTCCAGCCGGCGGACGACAGCGACGAACGCCAGCAGCACCAGCGGCAGTTCGAGGAACGCCTGCACCCGGAGCACCGACGGGGCCAGCAGCTCCGGGGCCGGGAAGCGGGCGGCGAGGGAGTCCAGGCGGGGGACGTCGAACCAGCCGGGCGGCAGGTGGCGGGTGATGAAGGAGACGTCCCCGTGGTGCACCCGGTTCACGTAGACCGCGACGAGCACCTGGTTGAGGTAGACCAGCGCGACGACGGCCGCCAGCGCCGGCTCCGGCCCGAGCGCGCCGCCGTTGCGCCCGGCGGGGGCCTTGCGCCGCAGCACCCTCGGCGCCAGGACCAGGGCGGCAGCGGCCGAGGCCACCACCGTCCCGTCCAGCAGCGGAGCGATCCCGCTCATGCGCCCAGCCGCGCCCGCGCCTCCATCAGTGCGAAGCCGAGCAGGTTCAACCCGCGCCACTCGGCGGGCTGTTGGGCCCGGATGTCGTCGGAGGCGAGCCCGATGCCCCAGATCCGGTCCAGCGGACTGGCCTCGACGAGCACCCGCTCACCCGTGCCCAGCAGGTAGTCGCGCAGCACCTCGTCCTGGCCGAACTTCGCGACGTTGCCCGCCACCACCAGCTCGAACCGGCCGGCCACCCACGTCTCGTCGTCGAAGCCCTTCACCAGCCGGCCCAGCTTCTTCGCCTCGGCGGGCGTCCGGGCGGCCAGCACCCGCTGCGCGATCTCCTCGTCACCGAACATCCGGGCCTTGCCGGCCATCATCCAGTGCTCGGCGGAGGCGTACGCGACCCCGTCGACGGTGAACTCGCCGGGCCACCACTGGCTCAGGCACTCCTGCCGAGTCCCGCCGCCCTTGCGCTCGGTGTGCCCCCAGAACATCACCCACTTCGGCCGCACCCCGTCGGCCATCAGCGCGGCCAGCTCCTCGCGGCTGCGGACGGCGGCAAGGTCCGCCACGTGCATCTCGCTCATATCGTCAGTCTGACACGAAGGGGTGCGTGTCCGCTAACCGTTTGATTGCGGCGTATTGCTCTCGTACCGTGGCCGGGCGTCCGGGATCTCCCGCCCGCGTGCGGGACTTCGGGGCAGGCGAACGCGGTCGTTCGATCCCCGAAGCCGCCGACATCATCCGCGCAGCCCTGGTCGAGGCGCCTCGCGAAGATCCCCTCGGTCAGCCCGCAGCCGCCAGCTCCAGGAACCGCAGCCCGACCTCCGTCACCTCGTCCGCCGTCCAGCTCTGCGCCGGCTCGCCGAGGCTGACCTCGGCCATGGCGAGGCCGGGGGCGGCATCCTGCCAGTGGGAGACGAACCAGATCCCCTCCTGCTCGGCCAGCGTCAGGTGGGCGGCGTTCAGGGCCTTGGCGGAGAACGGCAGCCAGAGCTGGAACTCGTGGGTGGGCGGGACCTCCGGGTAGAGGCGTGCGCCCGGCAGCGTGGCCAGGGCCGGCACGAGGGTGGCCGCGTGGTGGACGTAGCCGGGGATGCGGGGCAGGGCCGTGTCCAGGCCGTGGAGGGCGGCGATGGCGGCCGGCCACTGCTGGGCGAGCCGGCCGCCGTAGCGGTGGCACCAGGTGCGGGCGTAGGCGACGAGGTCGGCGTCGCCGGCGAGGGCGGCCCCGCTGATCCCGCCGAGGTCCTTGTAGTAGGACACGTAGACGCTGTCGGCGAGGGCGGCGATCTCGTCGAGCCGCCTGTCGAAGTGGACCGCGGTGTTCCAGAGCCGCGCACCGTCGAAGTGCACCCGGGCGCCGGCCTCGCGGGCGGCGGCGACCAGGGCGGTCAGCTCGTCCCAGGTGGGGAGGAGGTAGCCGGGGTCGCGCAGCGGGAGTTCGACCGTCAGGGTGCCGAACGGCTCGCCGAGCGCACCGAGTTCCTCGGGCGTGGGCTGGCGCTGCTCGGTGGTGGGCCAGAGGCCGCGCAGGCCGGTGAGCTGGGTGTACGCGTGGCGCTCGTGCCGCTCGATGTGGCTGAGCGGGTGCAGGGCCACAGCCGGGTTGCCGGTGCGTTCGGCGTGGTGGCGGAGGGCGACCTGCTGGGCCATCGTGCCGGTGGGGAAGAAGACCGCGTCTTCCTTTCCGAGCAGCGCGGCGGTCCGTTCCTCCAGCTGCCGCACCGGCCCGTCGCTGCCGTAGAAGTCGTGGGGGATGTCCAGGCCGTCCAGGGCGGCGAGTTGGACGAGGCGCTCGCGGATGCTGAGGATGCGGTCGCCGGAGAGGAAGCGCTTGCACGTCATACGGGCCGCACGGCGCCGGTGGAGCTCGCTCTGGTCATCGATCATCCGGCGATTGTCGAACTTGTAGTGAGGTCGGACCAACTGCTTTTCCCCGTACGGGGCGGGGATCTCGCCCAGGACCTCGCGCGTGCCCCCGCCCGGGACCTCGCGCGCCTCGACGAACTCCCGCGTACGGACGAGCGCAGGCGTCCGGCGTAGGAAGCGCGCAGCGACGTCCAGGCCCTGGAACCGGGCGCAGGCCGATCGATGTCCACGCCGGTGGACCGCGACACAGGGTGAAGCCCCGGTCCCCGTCGGATCGAACGCGCCAGGGATGCCGGGATGCTCCTATGGACGTCAAGCCGCAGGAGCAAGGTCGGTTTGAGTGATGTGTCGGGTTGTCGGTGTGCTGGTCAGGGCGCGGTAGATCTC
>NZ_JBHVFE010000358.1:0-9513 GCF_042801945.1 Kitasatospora sp. NPDC057542 | reverse complement strand
ACCGTGGTGAAGCTGGTGCGGGACTACCGCTCCACCCCGCAGGTGGTGCCGGCAGGGGTGCCGGCCCGATACCGGTCCTGGCACCGGGCCCGGCCTCGGCACCGGCCTCGGTGCCGGCCTCGGTGCCGGCCTCGGTGCCGGCCTCGGGCTTCGGTGCGGTCCGCGCCGCCCCGTTCGTCGCGGCACCCGCGGCCCCCGCAGCGGCCCCGGCGCCCGGCTGGGCGGGCAGCACCGCCGTCGCGGCGCTCGCGGGCTCCTCCGCCGGCTCCGCCTCGGCCGCCAACGCCCAGTTCACCGCCGGGAGCCGGAAGCCGCCCGGCCTCCGCTCCGGCTCGCCGCGCTGCTCCTCGCCCACCATGCATCCCCTGCGCTCGACGACACTCCTGTGGGGAGCTACGGACGGCGTGGCCGAACCGGTTCAACCGGATCGGCGCGGTTCAGGACCCGACCGTCCAGACGGGCTCCGCGGCCGCCTCCGGCGGGGTCAGCACGAAGGACACGGCCTGCTCCAGCACCGCCGCCGAGAGCTCCGTCCACGGCTCGTCGAGCTGCCGGCGCACGTGCGCGAGCAGCTCGGGGTCGGGCGCCAGCCCGTACTCCTCCAGGTAGTACGTCACGGTGTCGGTCCAGATCCACCGGCCGTCGGTGCGAAAGCCCATCGGCACGACGCCGCGCCGTCCCGGGTCGACCACGTCGTCCATCAGCATCGGCGTCAGCAGCACCGTCGCCCCGGCTCGCAGGTACCGGGCCACGGCCTCGCGCTCCGCCCCCGCCGCCAGCCGCGGCCGGTCCGGCGCGAACCCGGGCCCGGTCACCGGATCCACCGCGTCGAACACCGCCGCCAGCCGGAACCCGCCCTGCACCGTCTCGGCCATTCCCGTACTCCTCCCGACGGCCACGTCCCTACGCTCCGTCCGACGGACGGACGGCCCCGCGGGGTTCACCGGGGGGCGGGTCGGACCTACCGTCCGCATGACGCACCTGTCAGTGGCCGTTGTGATGATCGCCGCACAGTGACGCGAGGAGATCATCATGGGTGCCTGGGGCATCGGCCCGTTCGACAACGACACGGCGCTGGACTTCACCGATGCCCTGGACGAGGCCGCCGAGCACGAACGCGAGGGCCTGGTCCGGGCGGCGCTGGTCCGCACCGTCCAGGCCTGGAACTACCTGGAAAGCCCCGAAGGAACAGAGGCCGTCGCCGCCGCGGCCCTCATCGCCGCACAGTGCCCGGGCGGTGAACCGATCAGCACGAGCTATGGTCCCGACCAGGCCCTTCCGGTCTTCGCCGCCGACCTTCGGCCGCTCGCCGTCGAGGCACTCGACCGCGTGGTCGCCGAGGCGTCCGAGCTCGCCGAGCTCTGGGACGAGACGCCCAGTGGTCCGACGTGGCGGCAGAGCGTCAGAGGCCTGCGCGCCGTGCTCGACCCCGAGCCCGAGCCACAGGACGCGCTGTTCGAGCTCTGACCGGCCCCGGCAACGGTCACCCGGCGCCGAGGGCGAGGGCGTAGCGGGAGGGATCGGCGGGGCGGACGCGGTCGGCGGGGGCGACGGCGTCGCGGCGGGCGAGCCAGGTGCGCAGGCGGTCGGGGCCCGGGCGGACGCCGCCGACCTCGTGGAGCAGCACCCGGGCCGGACGGTCCTCGTCCGGGTCCGCCGGCTCGACCTCGACCACCTCGAAATCCGTGCCCGGGGCGAAGATCACCGTCGGCTGGTCGCCGGGCTCGCCGAAGGCCGAGCTGCGGCGGCCGCCGACGGACCAGATGGCGAACTCGATCCCGACGTCGTCCCCCAGATCCGCTCCGGGCGCCGCCAGGCCGGTCACCGGGGCCCGCTCGGTCAGCACCGTGCCCGGGGCGTACGCGGCGAGGTCGCAGGCCTGCGCCGGGCCCGCGACCAGCACGCCGCCGTAGTGGCTGGGCAGTCGCCGCAGGCCGGCGGCCAGGCAGCGCAGGTACGGGCCGTAGGAACCGGGCGCACCGGAGCGGGCCGCCGCGAGGAGTTCGGCGCGCGGGGCCAGCGGGCCGCAGTCGCCGTGCTGCAGCAGGACGGCGACCAGTTCGGGGCCCTGCTCGCTCTCCTCCGCCCGGGCACGCAGGGCGGGCAGCCGGGTGGCGACGTCCTCGGCCCGCCGGGCCAGGCGCCGGTAGGCGGGGCCGAGCTGGGCGGCCAGGGCCGCGCCGTCCGCGGCGGGGGTGGAGGGCGTGGAGGGCGCCGGGGGCGGGGGCGTCACGACGGGCGCCACGGGCTCGGGCTCGGGAACCGGCTCGGGCTCGGGAACCGGCTCGGGCTCGGGAACCGGCTCGGGCTCGGGAACCGGCTCGGGCTCGGGCTCGGGAACCGGCTCGGGCTCGACGGCCGGTGCCTCGATGGCCGGCTCCTCCACCTCGGGCTCCTCCACGCCGACCTCAGGGGCCGACATCGGCCCGTCGCCAAGCTCCTCAGGTGCCTCCGCCACGAAGGCCCCACCCGACGTCGCCACCATGGCGGCGGGCGCCGGAGCCGTCACCGGCTCGGGTTCGGGTACGGGCGTCGGCTCCGGCACAACCACCGGCTCCGGCTGCGGCTCCGGCTGCGGCTGCGGCTCCGGCTGCGGCTGCGGCTGCGGCTCCACCGCAGCCTCGACCTCGACTGCCACCGCGGCCTCGACGACCGCCTCGGCCACCGCCTCCGCCCCGGCCGCCTCCGCCCCGACCCAGTCCAGCCCGTACATCCGCGCGCAGAACCGCCCCACCGCCGCCGACCCCGCGTCCAGCACCCCCGCCACCGCGAGCGCGAGCCGGGCCGGCCCGGCCGGGAGCGAGCCCAGCACCGCGCCGAGGTGGTCCCAGAGCGTCTCGGGCACCGGCCGGCCCGGCGTGCCCACGACCAGCACCGGCTGGGCCGGGTCCGGCCGGCGCAGCCGGGGGCCGCGGTCCGCGGTGGCGGCCGGGCGCAGCCACAGTCCGGCCGCCACCGCCTCCACCTCCCAGCCGGGGAAGGCCGGGTAGCGCGCGGCTCCGGGTGCCCCGGGCAGGTCGGGGCGGGTACGCCAGCCGGCGGCGGTGACGGTGCGCTCGCTCGGGCGGGCGACCAGCTCGGTGAGGTACGGCTCCCAGCCCTCGCCGCCGTCCGCCGCCGCGTGGACGTGCCGCGCGCCGTCCCCGGACGCTCCCGCCGGGCCCACCGGTACGCCGATTGCCGCCCGCACCTCCTGCCCGAGCGAGGCCGCCAACACGGCTGCCAGCTCGATGAGTTCGACCGGCGCGGCCCACGGCGCGCTCAGCACGAGGTGCTCCCGCCGGATCACCGTCTCCCGCAGCAGCGCCGCCGCGTCGGCCAGTTGGGCGCCACTGGGCAGCGGTCCGGCCGGTTCGCCGATGACCAGCAGCAGCCCGTCCCGCGGCGCGACGGCCCGGTCCAGCACAGCCGGACGGACCGGCCCCGCCGCCGCCTCGGTGACCCAGTACGCCCCGCCGGCCAGCGGGGTGATGGTCGCGGCGGCGGGCCAGCGGCCGCCGAGCGGCTCCGCTCCGCCGCCGGGCCGGCAGCGCCACCACGTCCCGTGCACCGCCGGCAGGGTGCCGTCCGCCTCGACGCTGACCACCGCGTCCGGCGCGACGACCGTCAACCCGCTGCGCCTGGCGAGCAGTTCGGCGGGCCGACGGCCGTCCGGGCCGACCGCCGCCAGCCCGGAGGCGGCCAGCACCAGCATGTCGGCGTCGCGCTCGCGCGCGGCCCGGGCGAGCTCGTCCAGCGAGCCGAGCAGGACGGGCGCCGCGTCCGCGGCGGCGGCGAGCAGCAGCAGCGCCCGCGGCTCGGCCCGCACGGGCGCCAGCGCCTCGGCCAGTCCGTCCGCCTCCGCGCCGGGCGGGGCGATCACGTAGTGCGGGCCGAGCGCCCGCAACGTCGCGGCGCCCATCACTCCCCCTCCGCCAGCTGCCCGGTCTGCACCTGCACCGTGCGCCGCCGGGTGATGTACAGGCCTCGGCCGGTCGGGAACGCCTTCGGCCTGACGTTGCCGAACAGGTAGCCCTCCGACGGCGGGCAGGACATCAGCAGTGCGGGCGAGTTGACCTCCTGCAGCTTGCGCACCAGCGGGTCGCCGAGCGCCCGCCCGATGCCGTTGGCGCCGCGCGCGACGACCAGGTGGAGGCCGATCTCGGCACCCTGCGCCAGGTCCTCCAGCAGGGCGGCGAAGGGGTGGCTGCCGCCGCCCGAGCCGACCAGGTCGTAGTCGTCGACGAGGATGAACAGCTCGGGGCCGGTCCACCAGTCGCGCTCCCTGAGCCGGGAGGGCGCGATGTCCGCGGGCGGGATGCGGTTCTTCATCGCCCGGGAGGCGCCGTCCACGATCTGGCGGAGCTTGTCGACGGCCACCGCGTAGCCGAGGCGGTACTCCTCGGGCACCGCGTCGTACAGGCCGCGCCGGTAGTCGACGAGCATGATCCGGGCCTCGGCCGGGGTGTAGGCGGTGGTGATGGCCTTGATCATCAGCCGCAGCAGGTTGGTCTTGCCGGACTCGCTGTCGCCGACCACCAGCAGGTGCGGGTTCTCCTCGAAGTCGTGCCACAACGGCGAGACCTCGGTCTCCTCCAGGCCGATCGGCACCCGCAGCCGGCCCTCGGGGGCGGGCAGCCGGGCCGCGTCCAGGGTGAGCGGGAGCATCCGGACCTCGGGGGCGCGCGGCCCGGTCCAGTGCGCGGCGACCGCGTCGACCAGGTCGGCGACGCCCTCACCGAGGTCGTCGGTGCGCCCGGATCCGTCGATCCTGGGCAGCGCGGAGAGGAAGTGCAGCTGCTCGTCGGTCAGGCCGCGGCCGGGCAGCTTGGGCACCTTGGCGGCGGCCCTCATGTTGATCACGGAGTCGACGGAGTCGCCGAGGCGCAGCTCGAAGCGGGTCTGCAGCTGGTCGCGCAGACCGCCGGCGATCTCGCCCCAGCGGGTGGTGCCGATGACCAGGTGGACGCCGTAGTTGAGACCGCGCTGGGACATCAGGGTGAGCGGCTGGACCAGGTCGTTGAACTCCTGGCGCAGGGTGTTCCAGCCGTCGACCACCAGGAAGACGTCGCCGTGCGCCTCGTCGGGCAGCTCACCCGCGGCCCGGCGGCGGCGGAAGGACGCGACGGAGTCGATGCCCAGCTCGGCGAAGTACTGCTCCCGGCGGGTGATGATCCCGTTGACCTCGGCCACGGTCCGCAGCACCCGCTCACCGTCGTGCCGGCCGGTGACCCCGCCGACGTGCGGCAGGCCGCGCAGCGCGGAGAGCGTTCCGCCGCCGAAGTCCAGGCAGTAGAACTGGACTTCGCGCGGGGTGTGGGTGAGCGCCAGGCCGGTGATCAGGGTGCGCAGCATGGTGCTCTTGCCGCTCTGCGGGGCGCCGGCGACGCCGACGTGGCCGCCGGCGCCGGAGAGGTCGGCGGTGAGCAGGTCGCGCAGCTGGTGGAAGGGGCGGTCGACCACGCCGACCGGTACGCCGAGGACGCCGTGGCGGGCACCGTCCTCGGTGGTGAGGCCGCGCTCGGGGTGCGGGACGAGCGGCGGCAGCAGCTCGTCGAGGGTGGGCGGGACGTCCAGCGGCGGCAGCCAGACCCGGTGGGCGGGCGGCCCGGCGTCACGCAGCCGGCCGGCCGCGATCTCCAGCAGCGAGCCGGCCGGGGTCTGCTCCTCCTCGGTCTCGGTCTCCGCCACCGGCCGCCGGCGGGGCATCACGTAGTCCGTGCCGTACGCGACGACCTGCCCGGCGATGGCGGCCTGCTGGGCGGCACGGCGCTTGGGGCGGTACGGGCCGGAGACGTAGGCGGCCTTGAACCGGGTGAGGGTGGAGATGTCGCTGCGCAGGAAGCCGTTGCCGGGCTGGGAGGGCAGCTGGTAGGCGTCCGGGACGCCGAGCACGCCGCGGCTCTCCATGGCGGAGAAGGTGCGCAGGCCGATCCGGTACGACAGGTGGGACTCCAGCGCGCTCATCCGGCCCTCGTCGAGCCGCTGCGAGGCCAGCAGCAGGTGCACGCCGAGCGAGCGTCCGAGCCGGCCGACCATCACGAAGAGCTCCATGAAGTCCCGGTGCGCGGACAGCAGTTCGCTGAACTCGTCGACCACCACGAACAGCGTGGGCAGCGGGCGCAGCACGGTGCCGGCGGCGCGCGCGGTCTCGTACTCCAGCAGCGAGGCGTAGCCGGCCTCGCGCAGCACCTCCTGTCGGCGGACGAGTTCGCCGTGCAGGGCGTCGCGCATCCGGTCGACCAGGGCGGCCTCGTCGGCCAGGTTGGTGATCACGGCGGAGGTGTGCGGCAGGGCGTCCAGGCCGAGGAAGGTCGCGCCGCCCTTGAAGTCGACCAGGACGAAGTTGAGCACCTCGGAGGAGTGGGTGACGGCGAGCGCCAGCACCAGGGTGCGCAGCAGCTCGGACTTGCCGGAGCCGGTGGCGCCGATCAGCATGCCGTGCGGGCCCATGCCGCCCTGGGCGGACTCCTTGAGGTCCAGGTCGACGGGCCGGCCGTCCGGGCCGAGGCCGAGCGGCACGCGCAGTCGCTGCGGGATGCCGCGCTGGGCCCAGAGCGCCTCGACGTCATGGGCGTGCAGGTCGGGGATGCCGAGCAGGGCGGTGAGGTCGAAGTCGGTGGCGAGCGGCTCGGCGGCGTCGACGCCGTCGGCGATCCGGTAGCGGGCGAGCCGGGCGGCCAGGCGGGTCACCGCGGCCAGGCCGAGCGCGTCGGGCCGACCGAGGTCGGTGACGACGTCCTTGCGGTTGCGGTCGGCACCGACCATGGTGAGCCGGCCGTCCTCGATCCGCAGCCGCAGGGTGGTGCGGGCCGGGCGCCACTCCAGGGAGTCGGCGAGGTCGATCAGGACGGCGTTGCGGTAGCCGGTCAGCGCGGCGCGGCTGCCGGTGTGCGCGCCGGGGCCGTCCAGAACCAGGACGGTGAACGGCTCGTCCCGGTCGGGCACGGCGTCCGGCTCGTAGCCGGGGCGGCCGGTGAACTCCTCGCCGAGCAGCTGCTCGACCTCGCCGAGGCTCCCGGCGACCAGCCGGACCGGGCCGGCGCCGTCGGTGTCGGTCGGGTGCAGGGCGTGCGGCAGCCACTTGGCCCACTCCCACGCGCCCCGCCGCTCGGCGTCGGTGACGACGGCGACGCGCAGCTCGTCCGGGCCGTGCACCACGGCGAGCTGGGCCAGCACCGCCCGCACCAGCGCGCGGGCGGCCTCGGGGTCGTCGGAGCGCAGCAGCAGGTGGGCGAAGCCGCGCAGGTGGATCGCCATCGGCTGGTCGGCGAGCGTGCCGTAGGCGTGGATGAAGCGGCGCAGCGCGTGGGCGCAGAGCGGCTCCAGGTCCTCCACCGGCTTGGTGGCCAGCGGAGCGAGCGGGGTGGCCAGGCGCTGGGCGCCGAGCGCGATCCGGACGTCGCTGAAGTCGGGGTGGGCGGCCCGCCGCTCCCACAGCCGGGTGGTGCCGACCAGTGCGCCCAGCTCGGCCGGCTCCGGGTGCCGCCAGGCCAGGGCCTTGCGCTGGGCGTCGATCGAGCGGCGCACCTGACGGCGCATCTGGGAGAGGTAGCGCAGGTAGTCGCGCCGCTCGGCGCGCAGCTGCTGCTTGCGGTCGCTGGAGCCGCGGATCAGCTGGGTGACCAGCATGCCGACGGCGGACAGCGCCATCATGCCCATCGCGACGTAGCTGAGCATGCCGCCGCCCTCGCCGCCGCCGGGGTGCAGGAACATGAACACCATCGACAGCGAGCCGAGCGCCATCGGGGCCATGCTGATCACACTGGCCATCCCGCTCTGCTTCTCCGGCAGGCCCGGCGGCTCCTGGAGCTGGATCTCGCCGTCCGGCATCTCGGGCCCCGGACGCCGGGGCGTCCGGTTGATCAGCTCCACGCTCACTCAGGGCTCCTCACTGAGACGGGCTGCTCACCGTCCCGGGCTGCTCACGGAGGACGGGCGCCGCACTTTCAGGCTCCCCACCGCGGCGCCCGTCCCGTTCAGACCCACGGACGGCGCAGGGCCCCGGGTTCACGGCGCCGGTTGAACGCGGCGCGCCGGGCAGGCCGTTCATCCGGGCGGAGAAACGGACCACCCCACCGAACCGGAGGACCGGCGTGAGCAGCAGTGTCGTGGCAGGACTGTGCCGATTGAGGTTCCACGCGCCGGGGACGGCCTTCGAGCTGGCCGTCCCCGCCGACGTGCCCCTGGCCGACCTGCTGCCCGCCGTCCTCGGGCACGCCGGCCCCGAGCTCGCCGAGGAGGGCCTGGAGCACGGCGGCTGGGTGCTCCAGCGGCTCGGCGAGGAGCCGCTGGACGAGGAGCGCACCCCCGAGGCGCTCGGGCTGCACGACGGCGACGCGCTGTACCTGCGGGCCCGCCACGAGGCCCTGCCGACGGTGCACTTCGACGACCTGGTGGACGGCGTCGCCACCGGCATGCACGAGCGCGGAGACACCTGGCGCCCGGCCCTCACCCGGGTCCTGTCCCTGGCCCTGGCGCTGACCGCGCTCGCGGCCGGCTGGGTGCTGCTCGCCCTGCCCGGTCCGGCCGCCCCCCGCCAGGCGGCCGCCGCGGCGGCCGCCCTCCTGCTGCTGCTCGGCGCGGCCAGCGCCTCCCGGGCGATGGCCGACGCGGGCGCGGGCGCCGCGCTGGGCGCCGCCGCCGTCCCGTACCTGGCGCTCGCCGCGCTGCTGCTGCCGACCGGGCCGGGCGGCTCCGACGGGGGAGAACTGCTCGGCGCCCGGATCCTGGCGGCCTCCTCGGCCGGAGCCGGGGCGGCCGTGCTGGCCGTGGCGGCGGTGGGGGCGGCGGCCCCGCTCTTCCTCGGGGTGGCGCTGGTGGCGCTGCTCGGGGTGCTGTCGGGGGTGCTGGTGCTCGCCGGGCTGACGCTCGCCCAGCTGGTCGCGGTCATCGCGATGGCGGCCGTGCTGGTCGGCGCGTTCGTGCCCTCGCTGGCCTTCCGGCTGTCCGGGCTGCGGCTGCCGATGCTGCCGCGCAACGCCGAGGAGCTCCAGGAGAACATCGAGCCGGTCCCGGCCTCCGCGGTGCTGCCCCGAGCCCTGGTCGCCGACGACTACCTGATGGCCCTGCACACCGCGATCGGCGCCGTCTGCGCCGTCTGCCTGGCCGTGCTGCCCTTCACCGACGGCTGGGCCGGCCCGGCCGAGGCCGCCGCGCTCAGCCTGCTGCTCCTGCTGCACGGACGAGCCGTCGGCAGCATCCGCCAGCGCCTGGCGATCCTGCTGCCCGGCGTCCTCGGCGGCCTGGTGCTGCTCGCCCGCGCCACCGCCGGCGCCTCGACCACCGACCGCCTGCTCCTGCTGGCCACCCTGCTGACGCTGACCGCCGCCCTCCTCGTCGCGGCCTGGACCGTCCCCGGCCGCCGCCTGCTCCCCTACTGGGGCCGCATCGCCGACATCCTGCACACCCTCTGCGCCCTCTCCCTCCTCCCCCTCGCCCTCCAGGCCTGCGGCATCTACCACACCCTGCGCGGCCTCGGCGGCTGACCCGCCCCGCACCACCCCGACGGGCCCCGGCCGGACACCTCCGGCC
>NZ_JBHVFE010000357.1:0-9534 GCF_042801945.1 Kitasatospora sp. NPDC057542 | reverse complement strand
GTCGAACTCCGGCTCGGAGCCGGATGCCCACTGCGTGGTGGACTGACGGCCGCGCCGGGAGCGCGATCCCCGGGGCTTCGCGGCCACCGGCTCGGGCTCCTCCGCGACCGCGGCGAACCAGTCCGGCGGCCCGTGGTCGTCGTCCTCCGGGCCGCCGCCCACCGTGTCGTACTGCGTCAACGGCTCAGGCCTTGGCCGCCGCCGTCTTCTTCGCCGCGGCCGTCTTGGTGGCGGTCGCGGTGATCGGCTTGGCGGCGCCGTCGGCGGCGGCCTCCGCCCCGCCCTCGGCCGGCTCCTCCAGCTTCGGTCCGATGCCGAGCTTGCCCTTGATCTTCCGCTCGATCTCGTCGGCGAGCTGCGGGTTGTCCCGCAGGAAGTTGCGGGCGTTCTCCTTGCCCTGGCCGAGCTGGTCGCCCTCGTAGGTGTACCAGGCGCCCGACTTGCGGATGAAGCCGTGCTCCACACCCATGTCGATCAGGCCGCCCTCGCGGCTGATGCCCACGCCGTAGAGGATGTCGAACTCGGCCTGCTTGAACGGCGCGGCGACCTTGTTCTTGACCACCTTGACGCGGGTGCGGTTGCCGACCGCCTCGGTGCCGTCCTTCAGGGTCTCGATCCGGCGGATGTCGAGGCGGACCGAGGCGTAGAACTTCAGCGCCCGGCCACCCGTCGTGGTCTCCGGCGAACCGAACATCACGCCGATCTTCTCGCGCAGCTGGTTGATGAAGATCGCGGTGGTGTTCGACTGGTTCAGCGCACCGGCGATCTTGCGCAGCGCCTGGCTCATCAGCCGGGCCTGGAGACCGACGTGCGAGTCGCCCATCTCGCCCTCGATCTCGGCGCGCGGGACGAGCGCCGCGACCGAGTCGATGATCACCAGGTCGATCGCGCCGGAGCGGATCAGCATGTCGGTGATCTCCAGCGCCTGCTCACCGGTGTCCGGCTGGCTGACCAGCAGGGCGTCGGTGTCCACGCCGAGCTTCTTGGCGTACTCCGGGTCGAGCGCGTGCTCCGCGTCGACGAACGCGACCGTGCCGCCGGCCTTCTGGGCGTTGGCGGCCAGGTGCAGGGTCAGGGTGGTCTTACCGGAGGACTCGGGGCCGTAGATCTCGATCACTCGGCCGCGCGGGATGCCGCCGACCCCGAGGGCGACGTCCAGGGCGGTGGACCCGGTGGAGATCACCTCGACCGGCTCGTTGGCCTTCTCGCCGAGGCGCATCACCGAGCCCTTGCCGAACTGCCGCTCGATCTGGGCGAGAGCGGTCTCCAGGGCCTTCTCGCGGTCCGTACCTGCCATGGCTTTTTCCCTCGGGTTCTGTGCTGTGCGCTTCATCGTCCTCGACGCTAGCGCGTCCCACTGACAAACGAGCCCGAGCGGGCTCGGCCTGTGGAAAACTCCTCGCCGGAGAGTACAAAGAACATCTGTTCGATTCAAGCGTCGCACGTCCGGGCCACGCCGCCCCCGAGGACACCCCGGGGACGGCGCCCCGCGTCACTCCCCGCGCCCCCCGTCCCCGCCGACCATCCGGCGCAGCCGCCGGGCCGCCTCCCGGCGCAGCTCCCGCCGGGCCCGCCGCTGCTCTCCCCGGTCGATCCGCGGATCGGTGGCCACCTCGTACCGCCGCACGTACGTCCCCACGAACCCCTGGAGCGTCGCCGCCGCCGGGATCGCGATCAGCGCGCCCACCGCACCGAGCAGCGCCGCGCCCGCGATCACCGAGCCGAAGGCCACCGCCGGGTGCACGTCCATCGTCCGCGCGGTGATCCGCGGGTGCAGCAGGTAGTTCTCGATCTGCTGGTAGACCACCACGAAGACCAGCACCCAGAGCGCGTCCACCGGCTCCACGGTCAGCGCCACCAGGACCGGCAGCGCCCCGGCCAGGTAGGTCCCGATGGTCGGCACGAACTGCGACATGACGCCGACCCAGACCGCCAGCGCCGCCGCGTACGGCAGGTCCAGCAGCTCGAACATCACCCAGTGTCCGATGGCCGACGCCACCGCGAGCAGCGCCCGGGAGTACAGGTAGCCGCCGGTCTTGGCGAGCGCGATCTCCCAGGCCCGCAGCACCTCGCCCTGCTTCGCGGGCGGCAGCAGCGAACAGACCGTCCGTCGCACCCGCGGGCCCTCGGCGGTGAAGTAGAAGGTGAACAGCCCGACCGTGAAGGCCTGGAAGAGCCCGCCGATCACGGTGGACGAGACGCCCCAGACGTTGTCGGCGGCCTGCTGGGCGTAGTTCTCGATGGTGCCGGAGTCCTTGAGCAACCGTTTCTGCAACTCGCCCAGCGAGACGTCCTGGTGAAAGGTCCGGTTGATCCAGCCGATCAGGTTGTCGACCAGGTGCGGCAGGTCCCCGGCGATCTTCGCCACCTGGTCGACCAGCAGCGTGCCGAGCGCGGCGAGGAAGCCCACCACCGCGACCCCGACCGCCACGAACACCAGGAAGGTCCCCACCCCCCGGCGCACCCCCCGCGCCGCCATCCGGTCCACGGCCGGCTCCAGCGCCAGCGAGAGGAAGAAGGACACCAGCAGCATCACGAACAGGTCGACCAGCTGCCGGAACGCCCAGTCGGCGAGCTGGAACAGCCCCACCAGCACCAGGAACAGCACCATCGCCCGAGGCAGCCAGCGCGGCATCCCGCCGCCCCACAGCCCCCCACCCGCCGGAGCGCCGTCGGCACCCCGCTCCACCCCGTCCGAATTCTTCTGTTCTGCGCTACTTGTCACTCGAACAGTCTGTCCCATGCCACCCGGGCGCCGGCACTCAGCGCAGCACGCCGGAGACCCCCTGGGTGTCGCAGACCACGCGCCAGACGTCCTTGGCCTCCCAGCCCGCCTCCAGCGCCTGCCGCACCGTCCGTCCGTCCAACTCGCTCATCACGTGGTCGGTCGCGAACGACTCCGCGTACGCCTCCCCGAAGTGCGCGTACATCCGTCGCCAGAACTCCGTCAGCCTCATGCCCCCAAGTATCCCGGAAACCCCCGCCCCCACCCCGCCGGTCAACGGGGCACCACCACCAACCCCGCCCCGAAGTACTGCCGCTCCCCACACCCGTGAGGCCCCGCAGGACACCCCGAAGCCGCCGCCCCCGCCAACGCCCCCGCCAGCCCGTCCGACCCCAGCTCCGGATGCAGCGCCGCCGCCACCGCCAACGCCCCGGTCACATGCGCAGCCGCCATCGAGGTCCCCGCCAGCGCCGCGTACTGCCCTGCCGGCCAGTCGGAGACGATCGCCTCCTGCGGCCCACCGTCCGGTTCACCCCCCGGCGCAGCCAGCGAGACCCGCCCGCGCCCGTAGTTGGAGTAGCCGGCCGGGCGCCCGTCCCGGTTGACCGCGGTGACGGTGACCACCCCGGGCAGCTCGCCGGGCAGCCTCACGCACTCGGTGCCCAGGTGCCGGACGGGGGCGGGCCCCGAGACCCGGTCGTTGGGGCTCCGCTCGTCGGTCCGCGAGGCGCCGAGGTCCTGCCCGTCGTTGCCCGCCGAGGCGACCACCACCGCGCCCTTCCGCTGCGCGTACCCGACGGCCCGCCCGACGGCCGCGATCAGCGCGGCCTGGTCCCGGTCCTCGGGACAGTTGTACTTCCACGGGTCGGCGAAGTAGCTGTTGTTGATCGCCTTGGCCCCGTGGTCGGCGGCCCAGAGCATGCCGCAGACGATGTTCTCCGCGTAGTACTGCCCGAGCGGCCCGAGCAGCCGGACGGCGGCGATCCGCACGCCCGGCGCGACCCCGGTGACGCCGTGGCCGTCGCGGGTGGCGCCGACGATCCCGGCGACGTGCGTGCCGTGCCCGCTCTCGCCCACCCCGGGGTCCGGCCGCCAGGCGCCGGTGCGGGCGTCGGGCCGGCCGTCCGCGCAGGAGGCGGAGGCCTTCGGGTCGACGGCGGCGCGCAGGTCCGGGTGGGTGTCGTCGACGCCGGAGTCCAGGACCGCGACCAGCACCTTGCGCAGCGCCTCGGCGCTCGGCACGACGCCGGCGGACACCATCGACGCGTCTCCCACCCGAGCGGTGGCGCCCGCGAGCATGGCCAGGTTCCAGGCGCCCCCCTCCCCCGGATCGGGCACCGTCGCGGTCCCCCCGTCCATCCGATCACCACCCCTCCCGACGCCCGCCCGAGCCCCCGTGGCCGTACCCGCCGTGAAGTACCCCGCGCCCGCCACCGTCCGCGGCGGCGCGACCACCGGCGCGGTCCTGGTCGCCCCGACGGCGGCGATCCCGGGCCGGGCCCGCAACCGGTCGGCGAACGGGCCGGTCGCGTACACCAGCACGGCCCCGATCTGCGGGTACTCCTGGAGCACCTGCCCGCCCGCCGCCCGGCTCTCCGCCCCGGCCCGGGCCGCGCCGGCGGCGTCCTCGTCCTCGGCCAGCACCAGGTAGCTGAGGTAGGCCCGCCCCGGCCCGGACACGTACGGGACGGCGCCACCCCCGACGAGCGCCGTGAGCAGCATCGCGACCAGCGCCCGGGCGGGCCCGCGGACCCGGCGGCGCCGGGCGACGCGGGCGGGCCTGCCCCCCGGGTACGCCTGCGCCATCGCACGGCCTCCGCTCGTCGGTCCGGTGGGTCACGGGGTGGATCAGCTGGGTCTCGGGTGGATCAAGCTTCCGATTCATCACCATATGAGCGGATTGTTATTTCTGCTCCTCAGCTTGCATCCCTCCGCCCGCGCGGCCCCCGGCACCTCCGCCCCGGCCTCCGCCCCACCCCCACGTGTCAGTCCCACCCGGCACCATGGGGGCATGGCGCCCGCACACCCGACCCCGCCCGCCGACGACCCCCTGGCCGGATTCGCCCCGGCCACCCGGGCCTGGTTCACCGGTGCCTTCTCCGCCCCCACCGCCGCCCAGGCCGAGGCCTGGCAGGCCATCCAGCGGGAGACGGACGTCCTGGTGGTCGCCCCCACCGGCTCCGGCAAGACGCTGGCCGCCTTCCTCTCCGCCCTCGACCGGCTCAGCAGCACCCCTCCCCCCGCCGAGCCCAAGCGCCGCTGCCGGGTCCTCTACGTCTCACCGCTCAAGGCCCTCGCGGTGGACGTCGAACGGAACCTGCGCGCCCCGCTGGCCGGCCTGCGCCAGGCCGCCGTCCGGCTCGGCCTGGCGGAGCCCGAGGTCCAGGTCGCCATCCGCTCCGGCGACACCCCGGCCGCCGACCGCCGCCGCTTCGCGACCCACCCGCCGGACATCCTGATCACCACCCCCGAGTCGCTGTTCCTGCTGCTCACCTCCGCCTCCCGGGAGGCCCTGCGCGGCGTGGACACGGTGATCCTGGACGAGGTGCACGCGGTCGCCGGCACCAAGCGCGGTGCCCACCTCGCCCTCAGTCTGGAGCGGCTGGACGAGCTGCTGGACCGCCCGGCCCGCCGGATCGGCCTGTCCGCCACGGTCCGCCCGGTCGAGGAGGTGGCCCGCTTCCTCAGCCCGCAGCGCGGCGCCGCCGTGGTCCAGCCCGCCGCCGCCAAGGACTTCGACCTCTCGGTGGTCGTCCCCGTCCCCGACCTCGACGACCTGCCCGCCGCCCCGGCCGCCGGCGGCGACCCGCAGCGGCTGGGGGTACCTCCGGGCCGTCAGGCCGGGGGCGCATCGATCTGGCCGCACGTCGAGGAGCGGATCGTCGACCTGGTCGAGGCGCACCGCTCGACCATCGTCTTCGCCAACTCCCGCCGGCTGGCCGAGCGGCTGTGCAACCGGCTGAACGAGATCGCCCACGAGCGCGCCACCGGCACCGCCGTCCCCGAGGCGCACGCTCCGGCCGAGCTGATGGGCGGCTCGGGCACGGCCAAGGGCGCGCCCCCGGTCATCGCCCGGGCCCACCACGGCTCCGTCTCCAAGGAGCAACGCGCGCTCGTCGAGGAGGAGTTGAAGGCCGGTCGGCTGCCCGCCGTGGTCGCCACCTCCAGCCTGGAGCTGGGCATCGACATGGGCGCCGTCGAGCTCGTCGTCCAGGTCGAGTCCCCTCCCTCGGTCGCCTCCGGCCTGCAGCGGGTCGGCCGGGCCGGCCATCAGGTCGGCGCCGTCTCCACCGGCGTCTTCTTCCCCAAGTACCGGGGCGACCTGGTGCAGTCCGCCGTGGTCACCGAGCGGATGCGGTCCGGCCGGATCGAGGCGCTGCGCATCCCGCGCAACCCGTTGGACGTGCTCGCCCAGCAGCTGGTCGCGATGACGGCCCTGGACGCCTGGCCGGTGGACGAGCTGCTCGCCGTGGTCCGCCGCGCCGCGCCCTTCGCGACTCTCCCCCAGTCCGCCTTCGACGCCGTGCTCGACATGCTGGCCGGCCGCTACCCCTCGGACGCCTTCGCCGAGTTGCGCCCCCGCCTGGTGTGGGACCGGGTGGCCGGCACGGTGACCGGCCGCCCCGGCGCCCAGCGACTGGCCGTCACCTCCGGCGGCACCATCCCCGACCGCGGCCTGTTCGGCGTCTTCATCGCCGGCACCACCGCGTCCGACGCAGGAACGAACAAGAAGGGTGGCGGCCGCGTCGGAGAGCTCGACGAGGAGATGGTCTACGAGTCCCGCGTCGGCGACGTCTTCACCCTCGGCACCACCTCCTGGCGGATCGAGGAGATCACCCACGACAAGGTGCTGGTCACCCCCGCCCCCGGCGTCCCCGGCCGGCTCCCGTTCTGGAAGGGCGACACCCTCGGCCGTCCGCTCGAACTCGGCCGCGCCCTCGGCGCGTTCACCCGCGAGCTGGGCGGCATGCGGCCCGAGGCCGCCACCGACCGCCTCAAGCAGGCCGGCCTGGACGGCTGGGCGGCCGCCAATCTGCTGGACTACCTGGCCGAGCAGCGCGCCGCCTGCGGCCACCTCCCGGACGACCGCACCATCGTGGTCGAGCGCTTCCGGGACGAGCTCGGCGACTGGCGGATCGTCATCCACTCCCCGTTCGGCGCCCAGGTGCACGCCCCCTGGGCGCTCGCCCTCGGTGCCCGGCTGCGCGAGAAGCACGGCCTGGACCCGCAGGTCATGCACGCCGACGACGGCATCGTGCTCCGTCTGCCCGACGCCGACCTGCTCGGCCTCGACTTCGATCTCAGCAGCCCGCCGGAGCAGTCGAGCCCGGACGAGGCCCCCGTCGGCGCCGACGCCGCCCTGTTCGACCCCGGCGAGATCGAGCAGCTGGTCACCGACCAGGTCGGCGGCTCCGCCCTGTTCGCCTCCCGCTTCCGCGAGTGCGCCGGCCGCGCCCTGCTGCTCCCCCGCCGCAGCCCCGGCCGCCGCACCCCGCTCTGGCAGCAGCGCCAGCGTGCCGCCCAACTCCTCGAAGTCGCCTCGGAGTACGGATCGTTCCCGATCGTCCTGGAGGCCGTCCGGGAGTGCCTGCAGGACGTCTTCGACGTCCCCGGCCTGGTCGAGCTGATGGGCGATCTGGAGTCCCGCGCCGTCCGCCTGGTCGAGGTCACCACCCCCGAGCCCTCACCGTTCGCGCGCTCGCTGCTGTTCGGCTACGTCGCCCAGTTCCTCTACGAGGGTGACTCCCCGCTCGCCGAGCGCCGCGCCGCCGCCCTCTCGCTCGACTCCCGGCTGCTGTCCGAACTCCTCGGCCAGGCCGAGCTGAGCGAATTGCTCGACCCCCAGGTGCTCACCGAGCTGGAGGCCGAGCTCCAGCGCCTCACCCCCGAGCGGCGGATCAAGGACGCCGAGGGCGTCGCCGACGCCCTGCGCCTGCTCGGCCCGCTCACCGAGGCCGAGTTGACCCTCCGCGGCGCCGAGCCGCTCTGGGCCCTGGAGCTGGAGGCGGCCCGCCGGGTGATCCAGGTCCGGATCGCGGGCGAGCAGCGCTGGGCCGCGATCGAGGACGCCGGACGGCTGCGTGACGCGCTGGGCACGCCCCTGCCGGTCGGCGTCCCGGAGGCCTTCACCGAGCCGGTCAAGGACCCGCTGGGCGACCTGATCGCCCGCCACGCCCGCACCCACGGCCCGTTCACCGCCACCGAGGCCGCCGACCGCTACGGCCTGGGCACCGCCGTGGTCACCGGCACCCTGCACCGTCTGACCGCCGCGGGCCGCCTGGTCCAGGGTCAGTACCGGCCGGCCGAGCAGCACACCGCGCCCGAGTGGTGCGACGCCGAGGTGCTGCGCCGGCTGCGCCGCCGCTCGCTGGCCGCCCTGCGCCAGGAGGTCGAGCCGGTCCCGCCGCGCGCCCTGGCCGCCTTCCTGCCGCAGTGGCAGCACCTGGCCGGCCACCGGCTGCGCGGCCCGGACGGCCTGCTGCGGGTGATCGAGCAGCTCCAGGGCACCGCCCTGCCCGCCTCCGCGCTGGAGAAGCTGGTCCTCCCGGCCCGGCTCGCCGACTACTCCCCCGGCCTGCTGGACGAGCTGATGGCGGCCGGCGAGGTCGGCTGGTGCGGGGCCGGCGCCCTGCCCGGCAAGGACGGCTGGCTCAGCCTGCACCTCGCCGAGAACGCCCACCTGTTGCGCCCCGAGCCGGTCCCGCCCGCGCTCACCCCGGTGCACAGCGCCCTGATGTCCGCGCTGGCCGGCGGCTACGGCCTGTTCTTCCGCCAACTCGTCCAGCAGCTCCCGATGGAGACCGCCGAGCCGGAGATCGTCGAGGCGCTCTGGGACCTGGTCTGGGCCGGTTACGTCACCAACGACACCCTCGCCCCGCTGCGCGCCCTGCTCGGCTCCGGCCGGACGGCGGGCGCCACCGCCCACCGCGCTCCCCGGTCCACCCCGCGCGGCCGCTACGGCGGTGCCGGCCGTGCCTTCGGCCGGGTCGGCGGCGCCCTGCGTAGCGGCCCGCCGACGGTGGCCGGGCGCTGGTCGCTGCTGCCCGGCTTCGCCGCCGACCCGACGGTCCGGGCCACCGCCCAGGCGCAGAGCCTGCTGGACCGGCACGGCCTGCTCAGCCGGGGCACGGTGGTGGCCGAGCGGGTTCCCGGCGGCTTCGCCGGGGTCTACCGGGTGCTCGCCGCGATGGAGGAGCGCGGCCGGGCCCGCCGGGGCTACTTCGTCGAGGGCCTGGGCGGCGCCCAGTTCGCCATGGAGGGCGCGGCCGATCGGCTGCGCTCGGTGAACGGCCGGCTGGAGCGGGCCCGGGCCTCCGAGTGGCCGGCCGCCCCGTCCGGCGAGCCGCCGCAGACGCTGGTGCTGGCCGCCGCGGATCCGGCCAACGCCTACGGCGCGGCCCTGCCCTGGCCCGAGCCGCCCACCGCCCCCGGCGGCAAGGAGTCCACCGCCCACCGCCCGGGCCGCAAGGCGGGCGCCCTGGTGGTCCTGGTGGACGGCGAGCTGGCGCTGTACGTCGAACGCGGCGGCAAGTCCCTGCTGGCCTGGCCGGAGGACGAGACCACCCGGGCGCTGGCGGCCGGGGCGCTCGCGGCCGCCGTCCGGGAGGGCGCGCTCGGCAGCGTCACGGTCGAGCGGGCCAACGGCGAGCCCGCGCTCGGCTCGGCCCTCGGCCACGCCCTGGAGGAGGCCGGTTTCCACGCCACCCCGCGCGGCCTGCGCCTGCGCCCGTGAACCGTGCGCCGCTGAACCGGACGCGGGAACCGGCGGACAGCGGCGGGGGAACGCCGGAGGCCGCGGGGTCGAGAAC
>NZ_JBHVFE010000356.1:0-9542 GCF_042801945.1 Kitasatospora sp. NPDC057542 | reverse complement strand
GTCCTGTGGCGCGCCCCCGCGGCGTTCCCGGGCGGCTCCGTGAGAACGTCCTCAGAACGTCCTCCCGGATGCCTGGGGGCCACTGGGAGCCCGCTGGGAGTTCGGCCAACGGCCGGCCACGGAGCGGTCAAGGCGCCCGCACGGGGCGGGCGATATGTTCGCAATGCCCGGATCCGGCCGGTCAGCCTTCTCCCAGCAGGCATCCAGTGGTCCGCAAGGGCTCACCGGGAAGCTGTCCGGCATGAAGGTGCTCCCACGGCGGCGAGGCGCCGTCCTCGTCAACTCCGCGCTCGGCGTGGCCCTGCTGGGCGGCGCGGCCCTGGTGTACGCCACGGTCAGCGGCAGCTCCGGCCCGGCTTCCGCCAAGCCCGCGGCCCGTACCGCGACGGTGTCCAAGGGCACCGTCCTGGCCACCGTGTCCGGAACCGGCACCCTGGTCTCACCGACCGACGCCGCCCAGGACTTCACCACCGGTGGCCGGCTCACCGCGGTCAAGGTCGCGGTCGGGGACGCCGTGAAGAAGGGCCAGGTGCTCGCCACCGTCGACACCACGGCGGCCCAGCAGCAGGTGGACGCGGCCCAGGCGGCCCTCACCACGGCCCAGGCCAACCTCACCAAGGCCCAGGCCGGCGTCACCACCACGACCACCGAGCCCCTGCCGGGCGCCACCTCCGTCGCCACTCCCGGCGGCGGGGCCGGCAGCGGCGGTGGCGGCCGCGGGGCGGGCGGGAGCAGTACGCCCGCCCCGCAGACCACCACGATCACCACCACCAAGGTCGACGACGCGGCCGTGGCCCAGGCCCAGCAGCAGGTCAGCACCGCGCAGACCAACCTCGCCAACGCCCAGGCGGCGCTGGCCGGGACCACCCTGACCGCCTCGGTGGACGGTACGGTCGCCTCGATCGCCGGCAAGGTCGGCGACACCGTCGGTGCCACCGCGAGCGGCTCGTCCTCCTCCTCCGGCAAGTCGACCGGTGGCGGCGCGAGTTCGACGGCCGCCCCGAGCGGCTTCATCGTGCTCACCAACCCGACCGGGATGCAGGTCACCGCGAACTTCTCCGAGCTCGACTCGCTCAAGCTGAAGAAGGGCGAGGCGGCCACCGTCACCCTGAACGCGCAGTCCGACACCAAGCTCAACGCGACCGTCCTGTCGGTCAGTTCGCTGCCCAGCAGCAGTGGCTCCGGCGGCGCGGCCGGCTCCTCCGCCGTCCAGTACGCGGCCACGCTCCAGCTCAGCGGCGACACCAGTACGCTGCGCACCGGCCTCAGCGCCACCGTCCAGGTCATCACCGGCGAGGCCGACAACGCGCTCTCGCTGCCCACCTCAGCCCTGTCCGGCACCGGCACGTCGCGCACCGCGACCCTGGTGCAGCCGGACGGCGCCTCCGAGCGGGTCACCGTCGGGGTCGGGGTCGAGGGCGACAGCACGGTGCAGGTGGTCTCCGGGCTGAAGGAGGGCGACAAGGTCGAACTCCCCACCACCAGCGGCGGCAACGGCTTCCCGAACGCCTCCTTCCCGGGCCTCGGCGGCAACCGGGGCGGGGCCGGCGGAGCCGGGGGCGGCGCGGTCTTCCCGGGCGGTGGCGGTGGCAACGGCGGGACCGGCCGCGGCGGCAGGGGCTGAGTCCGGTCATGCGTCACGTCATCGACAACCGCGTCCCCGCGCATCCCGTCCCGGTGATCCGGATCCGCCGGCTCACCAAGGCGTACGGGCACGGCGACGCCACCGTGCACGCGCTGCGCGGCCCCTCCGACCCGGAGACCGGCGAGCCGCAGGGCGTCAGCCTGGACATCGAGCAGGGCGACTACGTCGCCGTGATGGGCAGCTCCGGCTCCGGCAAGTCCACCCTGATGAACATCCTCGGCTGCCTGGACGTTCCGACCTCCGGCCGCTACCTGCTGGACGGCACCGACGTCGGCCACCTGGACGAGCAGCAGCTCGCACTGGTGCGCAACCGCAAGATCGGCTTCGTCTTCCAGTCCTTCAACCTGGTGCCCCGCACCACCGCCCTCGCCCAGGTCGAGCTGCCGCTCGCCTACGCGGGCGTCCGCACCGCCGAACGGCGCCGCCGGGCGATGGCCGCGCTGTCGCTCGTCGGGCTCGCCGAGCGGGCCGGCCACAAGCCCAACGAGCTCTCCGGAGGCCAGCAGCAGCGCGTCGCGGTGGCGCGGGCGCTGGTGACGGCGCCCGCGATGCTGCTCGCCGACGAGCCGACCGGCAACCTCGACAGCCGCTCGACGGAGGAGGTGCTGGCACTGATCGACGGGCTCAACGCCACCGGCCGCACGGTCGTGCTGATCACCCACGAGGACGAGGTCGCGCGGCACGCCAAGCGGGTGCTGCGGCTGGTGGACGGGCAGATCGTGAGCGACCTGAGGCAGGCGCCCGTGGAGGGCCCGCCGCCCTTCCTGGACCCGGTGTTCGCGGGGGCACCGGTCGCGGAGGTGTCGGCGTGATCCTCTGGCAGACGCTCCGCTTCGCGGTCGGCGGCCTGGCCGCCAACAAGGTGCGCTCGGCGCTCACCATGCTCGGGGTGCTGATCGGCGTGGCCTCGGTGATCCTGCTGCTGGCGGTCGGCAACGGCTCCTCGGTGGCGGTCAAGGACTCGATCACCTCGCTCGGCACCAACTCCCTGACGGTCAGCTCCGGTTCGGCGAACGGCGGCTCCCGGGCCACCTCCTCGGTGAAGAAACTGACGGTCGCCGACGCCAAGGCGCTGGCGAGCGACTCCGACGCGGGGGCGATCAGGTCGGTCGCCCCGGTGGTCACCACCAGCGGGACGGCGCTGTACGGGAACATCTCGTACAGCCCGGGCTCGATCGTCGGCACCTACCCGTCGTACTTCGAGACCGCCAACCAGAAGGTCGCGCACGGCGAGTACTTCACCGACGACGACGTGCTCGCCTCGCGCAAGGTCGCGGTGCTCGGCGCGACGACGGCCAAGCAGCTGTTCGACACCGAGAACCCGGTCGGAAAGTCGGTCGTCCTCGGCGGCACGCCGTTCACGGTCGTCGGCGTGCTCCAGGCCAAGGGCGGCAGCGGCTTCACCGACCCGGACGACGTGGTGATCGCCCCGCTGCCGACGGTGCAGAACGCCTTCACCGGCTTCGGCTCGGTCAACCAGATCCTGGTCCAGGCCTCGTCCGCGGACAGCACGACGGCGGCCCAGTCCGAGATCACCCGCGTCCTGCTCGGGACGCACGCGATCGCCGACCCGGCCAAGGCGGACTTCCGGATCACCAGCCAGGCCTCGCTGCTCACGGCGAGGGAGAGCACGACGAAGACCTTCACCGTGCTGCTCGGCGCAGTGGCGGCGATATCGCTGCTGGTCGGCGGGATCGGGATCACCAACATCATGCTGGTGACGGTCACCGAGCGAACGCGTGAGATCGGCATCCGCAAGGCGCTCGGCGCGCCGCGCGCGGTGATCCTCGGGCAGTTCCTCACCGAGTCGACGCTGCTGTCGGTGATCGGCGCGGGGCTGGGCGTGGCGGCCGGGATCGCCGGCTCGCACTTCAGCATCGTCGGCATCAAGCCGGTGGTGATCCCCGAGTCGGTGCTCGGCGCGTTCGCCATCGCCGTCGCCATCGGGCTGTTCTTCGGCAGCTACCCCGCCAACCGGGCCGCCTCGCTGCGGCCGATCGACGCCCTCCGGCACGAGTAGGACTCCACTTCATGAGCAAAGAGATCGCCACGGTCGCCAGTACCCCGGCCGAGCAGGTCGCCCTGCTCGCCACGCCGCCGGACGCCCGTGATGTGAGCGCCGAACTGGCCGCGCCGCCACGGCGGAAGCTGCCCTGGCTCAGCCTGGTGCTGGCGGGCGGCGTGATCGCCACCGGCGCGTTCGCGGGCGGGGTCTGGTACCAGCAGAACAACGGCTCCTCCTCCGGCGGGAAGTCCTCCGCCCGGCCGGCCGCCGCTGCGGCTGCTCCGGGCGGCGGCTACGGGCAGAACGGCTCCCGCCGCGGGGGCCAGGGGCAGGGCGCCGGGCAGGGGCAGGGCGGGCAGGCCGGCTTCGCCCGTGGCACGGTCAAGGCCGTCGACGGCAACACCGTCTACCTGACCGACACCAACGGCAACACCATCAAGGTCACCACCGGCGACGCGACGAAGGTCCAGCTCAACAAGGAGGGCAAGGTCGCCGACCTCCAGCCCGGCCAGAGCGTGACCGTCGTCGGCACCCCCGACGCCAACGGTGGCTACACCGCCAACCAGCTCGTCGAAGGTGCCGCTGGTGCGGGCGGCTTCGGCGGCTTCGGTGGCGGGGGCGGTGGAGGAATGCCCAGGAACCCGTCCGGCGGCTGACCCGGTTCCGCCGGACGACCGCGAGGCCCTCGCCCCTTCCCTGGGCGAGGGCCTTCGCATGTGCTCAGCGCGGTCCGACGAGCCTCACCGCTGCCACGCCGCGTCCCGGTCCAGGTCCCGGAGCAGGTGGAGAAGGTTGAGGAGGGTGCTGACGGGCGCATTGCCGAAGTCGACCAGGAGACGCCCGTCGAGGATGGTCTCGCCGGCCGAGGCGGAGCCCCAGAGGAGCCCGTGCGGGAGGCCGCGCCGGTGCAGCTCCCCGAGGAGGACGGTGATGTGCGGGGCGGTGAAGTCCCGCATCCGGGGGTCGTCGGGGGCGATCGGCTCGCGGGTCACGCGGCGGAGTCCAGCTCGTACCAGACCGTCTTGCCGCGCTTCTGCGGGTCGACGCCCCAGCGGTGGGTGAGGCCGGAGACGAGCCGGAGGCCCCGGCCGGACTCGGCGAGGAGGCTGAGGGACTTCTCCTGGGGGAGGGAGGCGCTCTCGTCCGCGACGCAGACCCGGAGGGTGTGGTCCAGGAGGGAGAAGTAGACGACGGGCGAGGCGGTGTGGGCGTGCCGCCAGGCGTTGACGATCAGCTCGCCGAGGGCGAGTTCGGCGTTGAAGATGGTCTCGGTGTCCCAGGCGGCTCGGGCCAGGGCGTCCCGCAGGGCCTGCCGGGTGAGGGTGATCGAGGGGGTGTTGAGGGTGCACACGGGAACCTCCGCGAGGCTGTGGTGTGGGAGAGGGCAGCCGTGAGCCAGGCCAGGGTGTGGTTGCTCTTCGGCGGGCGGGCAGCAGGCGCCTACTGCCAGGAACCAAGGCGTGTCTGACGATCCGTCGGATCGTTATGAGGATGACCATAGCGTGTATCGCCACAGATTTGTGGCGATCTGTGGGAAGTTCCCCCGAACGTGGCTGGCAGACTGATCCCATGGCCCTTCGATCGAACCCAACCCTCCGTCAGTTGCGGCTGGGTGCCGAACTGCGCAGGATGCGGGAGCAGGCCGGTCTCGGCGGCAGCCAACTCGCCCGAGCGCTGGGCATCAACCCTGCTCACGTGACCCAGATGGAGAGCGGCAAGACCGGCATCAGCGTCGAACGCCTGCGGACGATCGCCGCGTTGTGCATGTGTGTCAACGAGCCCTTGATCGATGCGCTCGCGGACATCATCACGGACCGCGACAAGGGCGGCTGGTGGGAGGAGTACCGCGGAAACCTCTCGCAGGACTTCCTTGAGGTCGCTGAAATTGAAGCTCATGCACGAGGGCTCTCGGTCTACACGATGGCCTTCATCCATGGTCTGCTTCAGACCAACGCCTATGCCTCGGCTGTGTTTGCTCGCTCCTATCCGCCTCTTCCGGGACACGAGGTCGATCTGAGAGCAGCCTTTCGCTTGCGGCGCCAGCACATCATCCGCGCGGAATCGACTCCGTTCACCGCGTACATCCATGAAGCGGCGCTACGCATGCAGTTCGGCGGAGCCAAGGTCCAGGCCGAGCAACTCGACGCCCTTGTCGAGGCCTCGGAGAGGCCCAACATCTCCATCCGAATCGTGTTGTTCGACGTCGATATGATCCCGCTGCCCAACGAGAACTTCACGTACCTTGCGGGGCCGGTTGAGGAGCTCGACACGGTTCAGTCGGACTCAGGTGTCGGAAACCTTCTCTTTGATGCCCCGGCCCACACAGCCAGGTTCCGGTCACTGCTCGCCCGGATCGGTTCGGCGGCTCTCTCAGAAGAGGAGTCTCGCGAATTTATTCGCTCCATCAAGAAGGACATGGAAAGCAAATATGCGTAACTCCACTTGGCAGAAGTCCAGTTACTCGGGCTCGAACGCCGACTGTGTTGAGGTGCGAGCCCTTGACGGGGTGATCGAACTCCGGGAGTCCGACGAGGGCGAGGTCATCGTCCGTACCGCCGCCCCCAGGTTCGCCGCCTTCCTCCATGGCGCGAAGGCGGGCGAGTTCGACCACCTGCTCACCACCGAGGCCTGACGAACTGCGGCGTACGACCCGAACCCCGGGTCGTACGCCGCTCCGTCTCTCCCCCGCGCCTACGGCTGGATCACGAAGTACACCACCATGCCCGCGGTCAGGCACAGGAACAGCTGCACCATGAAGCTCCAGGGGAGCGGCACCTCGTCCGTGTCACCCGCCTCGTCGGCCGCGAGCTGTCGGCGCGCCAGCTTTCCGAGGTGCCCGGCCGTCCCCAGCGTCATCGACAGCATCGCCAGCGAGTACATGGACAGCGCGCCGGCCGAGGTCATCCCGTTCATGTGAGAGCGACCGACCAGGAAGACCGCCCCGGCCAACGGCGCCAGGGACACCATGATCCGGTACTTCCGCGTCGGCTGCGGCGGTATCGCCAGCGCCCAGAACAGCACCGTCGTCAGCGCGACGATCCACCACCAGGTGGCCACGCTCAAGCCCAGTGGAGTCATTCCCCCACCCCCCAGGTCGCGGACGTTCGCTCACGTCCACTCCCGGTCACACTAGCCACGCCGGCTCCGCCCCGCGCCGACAGAACCCTGCAAGATCCCGGCTGGTCCCTTGCAGGGTCCCGGCAAGAGCGCTCAGTCGAGGCAGAACTCGTTGCCCTCGACGTCAAACATCCCGAGGCACGACTCGTTCTTGTCGTCGGCGACCAGCAACTGCCCGCGCGTCGCGCCGAGCGGGATCAGCCGGGCGCACTCGGCTTCGAGCGCCGCCAGGCGCTCCGCACCCACCAGCCCGGTGCCGACCCGCACGTCGAGGTGCAGCCGGTTCTTGACGACCTTGCCCTCGGGAACGCGCTGGAAGTACATGCGCGGGCCCACACCCGAGGGGTCGCCGGCCGCGAACCACGAGCCCCGCTCCTCGGGCGGCAGCGAGCGCTGGTAGTCGTCCCAGGTGTCGAACCCCTCCGGCGTGGACGGCGGGACGTACCCCAGGACCTCGCACCAGAAGCGACCGACGCGCTCGGGCTCCGCGCAGTCGAAGGTGACCTGGAAATGCTTGACCGATGTCATCGGGCCACCATAGCCATGACAAGAGGAACGCGCCGCTCAATTTCCGGTGCGGACCCGCAGGTTGACGGGGGGTGGGGCTGGACCCACCCCTTCGTGGGGCTGGACCCATACCCGGCCGCGCGTCCGCTCCGTAGCGTCGTTCCCACAACGACGCGGAGGGGAAAGAACCATGGCGACCACGACCGACCGGGACACCTTCACCACGGTGAAGAAGTGCATCGTGCTCTTCGGCGCCGGCGGCGCCGTCGTCCTCGGCACGGTCGCCGTGATGGCGGCCACCGGCCACGCGACGACCCCGTTCATGTGGATCCGAGGCGTGATCTTCCTCGCCATCGTTCCGTTCCTCCACCGGCTGGCCACCCGTGCCGCCGGCGGCTCCGCCAAGGCCTTCGACCGGGTCCGCACCCTCTCCACCGTCATGCCGATCGCCATCATCGGCGTGGATCTCGTCCCCGGCCTCTGCCCGGCCTGGTACGCCGTCCTCCAGGGCCTCTCCGCCCTCGCACTGGTCGCGGTCGCCGTCCTCACCCGCACTTCCGCCCTGGCCGCCGCCTTCCCCAAGCCGTAGCCAGGCGCCGGAAGTCGGCCGGCCCGACGTCCTGCGCAGCGGAGGCAGTTCGCGCTGGTGGCCCCTTGCGTCCTCGCAAGGGGCCACCGGTCGATGCATGTGGCGCTTCGGGCCGCTTCCGACTTCTTCGGACAGGTCGTGGCGACGATGAGCAGTCCCGTTCGGCGGAAGTCCGCCGTTCGACGCCGTGCTTCTGCTCAGCCGCCCTCGACCTTGTCTCCTGCGACGTCGACCACGTACCACCCGGCACCGAACTCGGGGGACCCCTGGCCGTTGGTGTCGCCCGGCGCCTTGTCGCCCACGAAGTAGTAGAGCGGGTGGCCGTTGTAGACGACCTGGGACTTGCCGTCCTTGCGGGCGGTGGTGGAGAGCTTGGCCTGGTCGACGCCCTTCCCGGCAGTGGGGGTGCCGGTGGTCAGAAGGGGTGGCCAGGCGGTGGCGCAGGCGTCGTAGCACGTCGAGGTGGGCGAGGTGTCCGCCTCGAACAGGTAGAGGGTCTTGCCCTGGGAGTCGACCAGGACGCTCTGGTACTTGCCGACGGTGGCCGCCGCGACCGTGGCGCCGGCGCTCGTGGATCCGGCGGCGGGGCTCGTGTTCCCCGTCGACGTCGGTGTGGCGGCCGGACTACCGGGGGAGGTCGCCGCCGTTGTCGGGCTTTCCGTGGTCGTCGTGCTCTTGCTGTTGGAACAGCCGCCGCACACCACGGTGATCAGGGCGACGGCGGCGGCCATGGCGGTCGCCGTGCGGGGGTTTCTCATGGGCTTCTCTCCGGCCGGGGTGGGAATCGGTGCCACAACTTCAGCCTGAAGGGGCCTGCCGCTTCACCAGGCACGCCAGCGGGTGGGCAAGGCGGGACGGCCGTTAACCCTGATGGCCGACAGCGACACGTGGCCCTGGCGGCGTCGCCCCGGGCCCTGCCGACCCGGCCCGGATATTTCGATGGCGGGTTCGGCGGAGCCCGGTGAAGATCGCTGGATGGATCCCTTCCTGCAGACCGAACGGCTCGTGCTGCGGCCGTTCACCGAGGCCGACGCCGACCACCTCTTCGCGCTGGACAACGACCCCGAGGTCATGCGCTTCATCAACGGCGGCAAGCCGGCGGACCGCGACGTGATCCGGGTGCGCACTCTGCCCCGACTCCTCCACGACCACCCGGGTTCGGGCACCCGAGGCTTCTGGGCGGCCGAGGAGAAGGACACCGGAACCTTCCTGGGCTGGTTCGAACTCCGCCCGCTCGACGACCACGACCCCGCCGTCGTCGAACTCGGCTACCGGCTGAACCGGGCCGCCTGGGGCAAGGGCTATGCCACGGAGGGATCGAGGGCCCTGATCGACAAGGGGTTCACCGACCTCGCGGTGGAGCGGGTCACGGCGAACACCATGGCCGTGAACACGCGGTCCCGGCGCGTGATGGAGAAGTCCGGCCTGTCGTTCCTCCGGAGCTACTTCGGGGACTGGCCGGAGTCGATCCCGGGGTCCGAGCACGGCGAAGTCGAGTACGAACTCCTCAAGGCGGCCTGGGAGCAGGGGACCCGGTAGCTCGCCGCCCCGGGCCCCTGCTCCTCCGCCCTGGGCGCCGCCTTCCCGAAGCAGCAGCCGAGCGCAGGAGGTCGGCCAGCCCGACTTCCTGCGCAGATACCCGTAGTTCGTTCCGGCGGCCCCTTGCTCCTCCGCAATGG
>NZ_JBHVFE010000355.1:0-9560 GCF_042801945.1 Kitasatospora sp. NPDC057542 | reverse complement strand
ACCGTCAAGCGGTACGCCCGCATGAAGGAGCCCACCGGCGACCGCCGCGCACCGCGCTACAAGCCCACGCTCGTCGACCCCTACCGCGACCACCTGCGCAGGCGCCGGGCCGAGGACCCCGCGGTGCCCGTCACCCACCTCCTGCGCGAGATCAAGGAGTTGGGTCACACCGGCAGTGCCAACCTGCTGGTCCGCTACATCAGCCAGGGCCGGGCCGAGGGCGACAAGCCAGTCACCACCCCACAGCGCTTCGCCCGCCTCCCGCTCACCCGCCCCGAGAACCTGCGCGACAAGGACACCGAGCTGCTGCGGGAACTCACCACAGCCTGCCAGGAGATGACCGAACTAGCGTGCTTCACCCGCGAATTCGCCCAGCTACTGACCCCAGCGGAAGGCAACGATGCCAAGCTCACCGACTGGATCGCCACGGCCCGCGCGGCCGACCTGCCCCACCTGCACTCCTTTGCGAACGGCCTCGAACTCGACCGCGCCGCGGTCGATGCCGGCCTCACCCTCCCCTTCCACAACGGCCACACCGAGGGCGTCAACACGTGAACCAAGCGGATCACGAGGCAGATGCACGGCCGAGCCGGATTCCCCTTGCTCCGCCAGCGCATCCTCCTTCAGTGACCACTACACAGCGCTACCACCGATTACGGGACAGAGCCCTTCAACGGACACACCGACACCGTGGTGACAGCGGCGGCCATGGTGGTGGACGGCCGACCGATCGCGATCAGCGGCAGCTGGGACGAGCCGCGGCCCATTCGGGTACAGGACCTGCGTGCGGGGGCGAAGGGCGGTGAATTGCTCCGCAGCCACACTGACTGGGTGATGGCGGTGGACGGCCGGCCCGTCACTGTGTTCGGAGGCCGGGACGGGAGGGTCGCCGTCCGGGACTGCAGCGACGGGAGGCAGATCGGCGGTCCCGTCGAGTACGGATCGGGCGTGAGCGCTCTTGCCATGGTGGAACTGGGCGGACGCCCTGCGGCGAAGGCGGCGGGTCAGCTGCGCGGCGCGCTCCGGAGGTCTGCCGTGGCGGTGGCCGTAGACAGGGTGCTTGCGCGGCCCGAGGTGAACTTGTGCCGTGCCGGAGGAATCCTTGAGTCAACGGGCGCGCGAAGCGAGATGATCACCATGGACACACAAGCGGCGGGCGACAGCTGGCCCAGTGGCCCCTTCATCACGGGTGCGGCCATGGCGGTGGCGACTCCGGACGGAGTACTGACGGGCTGGAGTTCCGGCGCCCAGCGGCTGCTCGGGTACTCCGCGTCCGAGGCTGCAGGTCGACCCGCAGCGGATCTGCTGGCGTCGCCCCTTCCGCGGTCGGCTCGCGAGCGGCTGGCCGGGCAGGAACACTGGGTCGGCCGGGTCATGCTGCGCAACCGCGACGGCGGCCCGGTGGAATGCCGACTGTGTGTGCGTCCGCTGCCCGCCGGTGACGGGCGGGTCGGTTGGCTGTTCGAGGCCGCCCCGCTGGGGCAGGGGGACGACCGCGGCAGCGACCCGCTGGTCCACTGGGCGTTCGACCAGTCCCCGTTCGCCCTGGCGATCTACGACGCCGAGGGCAGGTTCCTGCGCGTCAACACGGCAATGGTGCGGCAGCTCGCGGCCACGGAGGGGGAGCTTCGCGGGCTCCGGATCACCGAGCACCTGCCGGATCCACTGTTCGAGGTCCCGCAGCGCAGTGTCGAGCGAGTGGCGGCGACGGGTCGGCCGGAGCAGATCGAGAACCGCGTGCAGGTGCCAGGAGAGGCCTTCCCGCATGCCTGGATCGTCCACCTCACCCCGCTCAAGGACCCGGCGGGGCTGGTGCACGCTGTGCAGCAGACCGTGTTCGACTTCTCCGAGCAGGAGGCGGCTCGGAGAAGTCTGGCGCTGCTCGATGAGGCCAGCAGGCGCATCGGCAGCAGCTTGGATGTGGTCCGCACCGCCCAGGAGCTGGCCGACGTGGCCGTGCCCGCCTGTGCGGACTTCGTCTCGGTGGATCTGCTCGACGCCGTGCTGCAAGGGGATGAGCCGGCACCGATCGGTACCGGCGGGGGCCTGGTTCTGCGGCGGGTCGCCGTCCGCTCCGACGTGCCGGGTGTCGTCGCGGTCGGCGAGCCGGCCCGCTATCCGGAGTCCTCACCGCAAGCCCGCTGCCTGGCCAGCGGCCGCGGCACCGCCCACCGGATCACCGACCCCGAGATTGCCCACTGGCTTGCCCATGACCCGGACCGAGCGGCCTGGATACGTCGACACCGCCCGCACTCGCTGCTCGCGGTTCCGCTGCGGGCCCGTGGTGTGAACCTGGGCGTCGTCCTGTTCACGCGTCTGGACCTGTCCGCCTCGCCCTACGGGCAGGATGACGTGGAGATCGCCGAGGAACTGGCAGCGCGCGCGGCGGTCTGCATCGACAACGCCCGCCGCTACACCCGTGAGCGCACCACCGCCCTCACCCTCCAGCACAGCCTGCTGCCACAGGGGATTCCCGAGCAGGCCGCCGTCGACGTCGCGGGCCGCTACCTGCCCGCAGGTTCGGAGGCCGGTGTCGGCGGTGACTGGTTCGACGTGATCCCGCTCTCCGGAGCCCGGGTCGCCCTGGTCGTCGGCGATGTCGTCGGCCACGGCATCCACGCCTCCGCCGCCATGGGGCGCCTGCGCACAGCCGTACGCACCCTCGCCGACGTCGATCTGGCCCCGGACGAGCTGCTCGCCTACCTGGACGACCTCGTCATCCGGCTCGGCACGGGGCAGGAGTGCGCTGACGCGCCACCCGGAGAACTCGGCGCCACCTGCCTGTACGCGGTCTATGACCCCATCTCCCGCAGGTGCTCGCTCGGCAGTGCCGGCCACCCCTGGCCCGCTCTGGTGACCCCTGACGGCACCGTGGACTTCATCGAACTGCCCACCGGCCCGCCACTGGGCCTGGGCGGGCTACCGTTCGAGTCCGTCGAAACCGAGCTTCCCGCAGGAAGTCTCCTCGCGCTGTTCACCGACGGCCTGATCGAAGCCTGCGGTCGCGACATCGACACCGGCCTGAACGCTCTGCGCACAGCCCTCTCCGGCCCTGTCCCCCCACTCGGCACCACCCTCGACCTCGACACCCTCTGTGACACCGTCCTGAAGGCGATGCTCGACGAGCGGCCTGCCGACGACGTCGCACTGCTCATCGCCCGCACCCACGCCCTGGACACCAGGCACGTCGCCTACTGGGACCTGCCCGCCGATCCGGCCGTCGTCGCCGAGGTCCGTGCGCGGACGACCGCGCAGCTCCAGGCGTGGGAGCTGGACGAGCTGGCCTTCGTCACCGAACTCACGGTGAGTGAGCTGGTGACCAACGCGATCCGCTACGGCGCCCTGCCCATCCAGCTGCGGCTCATCAAGGACCGGACGCTGATCTGCGAGGTCTCCGACGCCAGCAGCACCGCACCGCACCTGCGTCGCGCCCGCATCTTCGACGAGGGCGGACGGGGCCTGATGATGGTCGCCCAGCTCACCGAGCGTTGGGGCACGCGGCACACCGGCACCGGCAAGACCATCTGGGCCGAGCAGCCCCTCCCTCGTCCACCCGCACTGTGAAGGCGCGACCGGCGTCCCGCCGGGACTGCTCGCCACCGCCAGCGTCACCGAGCTGAAGCCGGTGTCACCTGCTGGGTGACCGGCGAGCCGTCGGAGGTGGCGGCTTGTCAGCCGTTGTACCGGGCCTGAAGGTCGTTCAGGGTTTCCTGGAAGCTGCGGATCAGTGCGGTGAGGCCGGTTTCGAAGGCTTGCTCGCGGAAGTCGGGCGGGGCGTTGCGCAGCGGTTCGAGTCCGGGTGGGAGTGCCTCGTTCGTCCAGGCCGCGTCGTGCGGGTGGTTGAGGTGGAGGGCGGAGCCGATGAGGAGGTACTCGATGGACTGGACGACAGGGAGTACGTGTTCCTCGGGCCAGCCGGCCTTCCGCAGCATGGCGAACGCGCAGGCGTAGCTCTGGAGGGCCGTGACGGACCGGGTCGGCCGGGAGGCGAGCAGCGGCACCATGTTCGGGTGGCGGGCGAGGGCGGCGCGGTAGGAGCGGGCCCAGGCGTCCAGGGCGGCGGTCCACGGCTGGATGGTCGGGTCGAGGGCCATCTCGGCGACGATGAGGTCGCTGATTCCGGCGATGATCTCGTCGCGGCTGGAGACGTAGTTGTAGAGCGAGGGCCCCTTGACGCCCAGCCGGGCCGCGATGCGGGTGGTCGACAGCGCGGCGACCCCCTCTTCGTCGACCAGTGCGAGAGCGGCCCGCATGATTCCGTCCCGGGTCAGCAGCGGTCGTGGCGGCCTGCCCATCTGTTGGTCCTCTCGTCCGCTGGTGGTTACCCCCGGGTATTGGTCCCTCGTCGTGGACTAGTGTACGTTCTCGCCAGGCAAAACTACTGGCTCTAGTTTTAGTGGTGCCCGTGGATGGCGCCTGGCGCTTCCCCTGTGGTGCCAGGCCAAGGCTTCGAGGGGCGACTCGCCTTCGCGGCCCCGGTCGACGGCGGACTTCGGCCGCATCCCACGCGACCCCCTCGATGTGCCGGTAGCCACCCGGGTTCCTGCTGCGGTGGACCTTGCCGACCCACCGTCTGGCATGCCCTTGACATCTTGTCGATCGCATGCCGGCGGCTTCAGCGCCAGCCCCGTCCGGCGTGGAGGTGACCCCACAGCCAGGTGCCCGAGGGACGCGCCGTTCAGGTCCGCTCCGCCCAAGTGGAGGTGACCCGCTCCGAGACGACACTGACAGCGCGGCCAGGGACGCGCTCTACCCACGCGGAGGTCTCGGGTCCACAACGATCCCGGATCACCCGACCTCCGCCGAGCTGCCAGCGCACTCCAGCTGTCCCACGCGCGCTTGGAGTTCGGCGGGTAGGTACCAGCCTTCGGTGTCGGGTGTCATGTAGAGGCGGGCCTTGAGGCCGAGCAGAAGTTGGCGGCGGTGTTCCTGGTCGGCCTGGGTCCAGGCGTCGGTGAAGGTCTGGCCGGTCTCGACTTCCACCCAAGCGGAGGGGCGTTGCGGGAGGGCGGCGAGGCGACGGCGCTCATCGACCAGGACTTCGAGGGCTTCGGAGTACTCGTCGTCGCCGCCGGGGTAGTCGAACAGGTTGCGGCGTTTCTCCTCGCGCAGGTCGCGCATGGCCTGGGTGACGTGGTTGAGCTGTTCGGTGTGGTCCTCGCCGGGGATGAACCTGCGCACCGTCATCGCCAGCCCAGCCAGGCGCTGCACCAGGCTGGCGATCGCGGCGGTGACGCGCTCGCCCTTGACGGACTGGCCCTTGCAGGCGGGCTTGCCGGCCGTCTTCGCGCACCGGTAGTACTCGTAGATCTTTCCGTTCTTGGCGAGGTTCACCTGCCGGTAGAACCGGTCGCCGCAGCGGTCGCAGTGCGGCACACCCAGCCAGGGCGAGGCGCCGTTCGAGCGCTCCTTCGTGACCGAGCGCTCGTCCATCGCCGCCTGGATCGCGGCCCACTCCCCCTCCGTGAACAGGGGCTTGGCCATGCGGATCGGCAGGACCTTCGCGTCCCGCGCGATCTTGCGCGTCTTCACGGAGCGGCCGGCCAGCTTCAGGCCCATCGTCGCCGGCGAGCGGAGAATCTTGCCCACGCCGGTGGGATTCCAGTGGTTCGACGGAGGCGCCTTGCGCTTGCTCGTGTAGCTGTCGCCCTGGTTCTTGTACGCGTGGGTCGCCGGGGTATCGAAGCCGGCAGCCTCCAACGCCGCGGCGATCATCCACTGGCTCTGCCCCTCCAGGAGCAACTTGCCCATGTACCGGACGGCCTCGGAGGTCACCGGGTCCGGCTCCAGGGTGCGCCCGCCGCCGGGGCGATCCACGATCCGGTACCCGTACGGCGGCTGCCCGCCCGCCCACCTGTCCGTCTTCCGCAGGTGCTTGTGCGCGGCCGCGACCCGGGCCTTGATCCGCTTGAGCTCCATCTCCGCGAAGATCGACGCCAGCATCAGGAACACCTTCGCCAGCTCATTCCCGAACGACGACTCCCGCCCCTCGCGGTAGTCCAGGGTGATCCCGTCGTCCGTGAACACCAGGACCTTGCGGTCCTCCTCCGCCCAATGCGCCACGTCCGCACAGTCCTTCGCCGAACGGAACGCCCGGTCGACCTTGGCCCACACCAACGCGTCCTACTCGCCCTGCCGCTCGGTCAACCACGGGCCCAGGTCCGGACGCTTCCACGGCGTGATCTCAGCCGAGACGTCCAGGTCCTCGAAGGACCCGACGATCTCCCACTCCTTCGCCAGCGCGTGCCGCGTCGCCGACTCCGCCTGCACCAGGTGCGAGACCTTGCCCTCGTCCCCGTGCGTGTCCGACACACGCGAACCAACCACCGCCCGAACCGGCACCGAAGCCGTCATGCTGCTCACAGGAGGTCCCCTAGCGCCCAGGCCAGCGAGCACCCTCGAACAGGCTGCACTCGAACGGGTGGACCTTTTTCGAAAAGGTGTCGTTCCGCTGGAGGATCGACCTCATCGTGACGACCCCGGGCATTGCGGACAAGTGCATCGAGGCCCGCGTCGAACGAGCGGCGGCCCACGCCGAGCGCTGGAGCGACCACGCGCCCGTCACCGCCGCGTTCGACTTCGGCGATAACTGACCGACAGATATCGACAGTTTAATGGATCCCCGGTCTGCGGCGCCCCCAGGCCGGGCTGCCTCGCGGGAGCGGAGCAGGCGCACAAGACCCGCGATCTCACCGCGCGGTCTCGCCCGGGCCATTTGACGATGCGAATCGTTGCACCGGCTCCCGCTCGGCATCACGACCGTCGGCAGGCGGGACGGCATTGCGAGGCAGCAGGCGGGACGGCCCCACCTCACGCTCTTGCCGCGACCACAGTCACCGGTGGGTGTGTGTTTGTCGGGAATGGCCGAGTGGCTGAGACTCTGTGGTGCCGCTGCTCGCCTCCCGACCGCCCCGGCCCGACACGGCCCTCCAGAACTTCCTCTGCGCGTTCGCCATGCTGCGGAAGGCCGGCTGGTCCGGGGAGCAGGTGCTCCGGGGCGTCCAGTCCATCGAGCACCTCGGTATCCGCCGGAAAGAGCCGGCGAGCCAGGAGCACCCTCGGCGCACTGCGGCCCGCCGCGTCTCGGTGTGCGCGCGACACCTGGGTCAGAGCCAGCCGCGGCGGCTCGCCTGGACGCCGAGCTGGAAGCGGGTCCGCGCGCCGAGCACCTCCTGCAAACGGGTGATGCGGCGGGCCACCGTCCGCTCGCTGACGCCGAGTTCACGAGCGATCGACTCGTCGGTCAGTCCACCGCTGAGGCAGGTGAGGAGCTGCCGGGTCTCGGTGGTGGGAGGCGTGGCGAGGTCGGCCGCCGTCTCGGCGACGGGCAGCGGGACGGCGATCTGCCAGAACGACTCGAAGATGCCGATCAGCGCGTCGAGGAGGTCCGATCGCTGCACGACGATGTGATGGCGGCGGGCCCAGTCGCTCGCAGGGGGACATACCAGGGCGAATCGGTCGTCACAGACGGCCATGTTCAGCGGGAGGTCGGGAAAGACCCGCGCTCGCTCACCGAGGTCGACGGAGGCCTGGACGGCCGCCCGCGCGGCCCGGTCGTGCAGGACGTGGGATCCGTAGACGACCGAGCACGTGACGCCGCGTGTCAGTGCCTCGCGGCACCCGGGGGCCATGGCGTTGGGCTGTGCCGATCGGCCGGTGTAGCCGATGGTCAGGGCGCGGATCTGCTCGGTGGCCTCGTCGTAGATCCGTTTGACGACTGCTCTGCGGGCCGCATCCGTCCGGGCGATCTCAAGGTAGTCGGCTCCTCCGACGTGGTGGTCGCGCCAGAAGCGGGACAGTTCCTCGATGCCGCTGCGCAGCGCGGCGAGTTCCCTGCTGCGGCTCTCGGCCACGGCGTCGAGAGCGGCGCGCGGAGGGCGGGCGACCAGCTGTGGTCCGTCCGGTTCCACCAGGCCGAGACCGGTCAGTTCGCCGATCGCGGTGCTCACGGCATACGAGGTCACGCGCAGGGCGCTCGCCAGTTCGGGCGCGGCCGTCGGGCCTCGCTCGACGAGGGCGAGGTAGGCGCTCTCTGCCATTGCACTGATACCTATGCCATCAAGCGAATACATCTGCCGATTGTCGCACTTATGGGCCGACATGGAGACCTGTCACCTTTCTGCCACGCCGGATTCAGCCACCGTGAACTCGCCAGTAGCCGGTCGACACCTCGCAAACTCTGCGTACGGCACAGCCGACCGCTCCCCTCACTCCCGCAGGGGCGCTCTCGCGCGTCGGCTCGCACCTCTAGGAGCTCTCCCGTGAAGAAGACCCTCGCCTGGGCCGCGACCCTGGCAACTGTCGCCGCTTGCACCCTCGGTGCGGCTCTGCCGGCCGTGGCCGCCGACGCCACGACACCGGCCGCCGTCACCTCCGCCGTCTCCGCCACGGCGTTCGACACCTCCCGCCTCTCCCCTGAGGCCAAGGCCCTCGCCGACCAGATCCTGGCCAAGCTGCCGGCCGACTGGCAGCAGCACCGCGATGCCGCCATAGCCAAGTACGGCATCCACGACACCCAGTGGGCCGGCATCCGCGACAGCGTCATCGATCCGGGCGACTACCAGTGCCAGGCCACGGCGCTCCGGGACTACCAGCAGGGCCTGCTCACGGGCGCCGATCCCGGACTGCTCTTCCTCCTCAGCCTCCTCGGCGCGCCCGACATGCCCACCTATGACGCGCTGTTCTTCGGCAGCGAGTCGAAGTCCGACACCTTCGGCGCCAACGGCGAGTACACCAACCAGCTGACGTCCGAGGGCAAGGACCTGAAGCGGTTCTGGGACATCGACTCCGCCGACATCCAGATCGTGCCGATGCACGGCGGCGACCTCTTCTCCTCCCCGGAGCGCCTGGCCCGCGTCATCAGCCTGATGTACGGCATCCCGGAGACGAACAAGGACACTGCGCTGTTCCTGGCCCACCTGATCGGCCACCTGATCAACCTCGACCCCGTCCTCCAGGGCGGCAACAACCCGATCTTCACCTTCAACGCGTTCGCCTTCACCGAGAAGCACAGCCCGAACCCAGTGGGTGTCTCCGACCGCATCGTCGTCGGTGACGGCATCCTTCAGGGCATGAGCGCACTGGGCCTGGGCGACACGGCCCCACGTGCGATCCTCGCCCACGAGTTCGGCCACCAGGTGCAGTTCGCGGACGGCCTGACCGCCTCCCGGCTGACCGGGCCGGAGGCCACCCGCCGCGTCGAGCTGATGGCGGACGCGTACGGCACGTACTTCCTCACCCACTCCCGCGGCGAGGCCCTCAACGCCAAGCGGCTGCTGGACTCCGAGAAGTCGTTCTACATGGTCGGCGACTGCGGCTTCTCCAGCCCCGGCCACCACGGCACCCCCAACCAGCGCTTCGCGGCTTCCGCGTGGGCCGCGAGCGTGGCTGACAACGCCGCCAACCAGGGTCACATCCTGCCCTCACTGGCGTTCGACGCGCTGTTCGAGGCGAAGCTTCCGGATCTCGTGAAGCCGGACGCCGCGAACTGACCGTCGCGAACTGACCGTCGTGAACTGACCGTCGTGAACGACCGGGTGCGGCCCGGCAGGCTCCGAAGC